>RFIF01000306.1 GCA_003695655.1 Cyanobacteria bacterium J069 | reverse complement strand
TCCTTAGGCGTTTCGGAACCGCCGGGAACATAGCGATGGTGCAGCTCGATATCCAGCAGGCTAAAGTGCAACTGCCGCAGCATGGCGCTGCCGCTCATAAAGTTGCGGGCTGCCAAGAGGCGCTGATAGAACGCTTCGGGCAGCGGCTCGCCCGTTTGATAGTGCTTTGCCAGGCTGAACAGCGTCGCCCGGTCGTAGCACCAGTTTTCCATAAACTGGCTAGGCAGCTCCACCGCGTCCCATTCGACGTTGTTGATGCCTGCCGCGCCCGAATAATCGACGGTTGTCAGCATGTGCTGTAAGCCGTGACCGAATTCATGGAACAGCGTCTCCACTTCATAGAAGGTCATCAGGCTGGGCTTGTCGTCTACGGGTGGCGACTGGTTGCAGACGAGATAGGCAACGGGTAGCCGCACCTGCGATCCGCCATCCGTCACAAAGCGCTTGCGGTTGATGGCGAAGTCCATCCAGGCTCCGCCGCGCTTTTCGGCAGGGCGGCTGTAGGGGTCGAGATAGAAGTAGGCGATCGCCCCACCGTCCTCATCGCTGACACGGAAATAGCGCACATCGGGATGCCACACGGGCGCTTCCCCGTCCGCAGGCGTGATCACGATGCCAAAAATCCGTTTTGCCAACCCAAACAGCCCGTCCAGCACCTGTTCCAGCGGGAAATAGGGGCGCAGTTCTTCGGCATTCAGTGCGTACTTGGCTTCGCGCATCCGCTCCGACCAAAAGGTCGAATCCCACGGCTGAAAGTCGTCGGCTTCGGGCGCGCCCTGGCTGCGGGCAAAGTCCTTCAGCGCAGACAGGTCTTGCTGGGCAGCGTCATAGCTCGCTCCCCGCAGCGATTCCAGCAGGCTTTCCACTGCGTCTACGCCAGGAGCCATTTTGCTGGCCAGGCTGAGTTCGGCGTAGCTGCCAAAGCCGAGAATGCCGGACATCTCTTTTCGCAGCGTCAAAATGCGATCGATGATGGGCTGGTTGTCGTGCTCGCCAGCCGCAGCGCGGGTGATGTAGGCACGGTACAGCTTTTCGCGCAGATCGCGACGGCCGCTGTGCTGCATAAAAGGCAGATAGCTGGGAATGTCGAGCGTGATCCGCCAGGGGCCAGCTTCGGGCGTGGCGGTTTCGGCTCCGTTGGTGCGGGCGGCCTGGGCGGCTTGAGATAGCAGCGTGGGCGGCAGTCCTGTTACCTCGTCTGGCTGGGTCAGCGTCAGGCTAAAGGCTTTGGTTTCGTCGAGCAGGTTGTTGGAAAACTGGGTCGAGAGATTCGCCAGTTCGAGCTGAATCTCATTAAAGCGATCGCGCTGTTCTCCTTCCAGCCCCACACCCGCCAGTTCTGCTTCGCGAATCGAGGAGTCGATAATCCGCTGTTGCGCTTCGTTCAGGCGGCTCCAGTCAGCACTGTTACGAATCGCCTTATAGCCTTCATAGAGTGGCTTGCTCTGGCTGACGGCCATGCCAAACTTCACTACTTCGGGCTGCATAGTGTCCTGGGCTTCCCGCAGTTCCGGGCTATTTTGCACGCCCATCAAATGATTCACCACGCCCCAAGCCCAAAAAACCGGCTCCGTCAGCGCTTCCAGCGGCTCAATCAGCCCTTCCCAAGTGGGCGTCACGTCTGCTTCCAAACGGGCTAAGGCGCTGGTTGCTTCGGCTAGTAGCTCGGTTATCGCTGGGACGACATGTTCAGGACGAATCTGGTCAAAGGGAGGAAGACCTTTGCCAATCAGGAGAGGGTTTACGGTAGTTGCAATCATGGGGTGAATGGGTGCCTTATTGAGAAACGATATTTTGATTAGGACTTACGCAGTTGGATGATTTTTCGCGGGCGCAGCCCGCAAAAAATCATCCAGAATCTATAAAACTCGTTTCAACTGCGTAAGTCCTGTTGATGTTGAAGAAGGTTGGAGGTAATGCTGGAACGAAGGCATGGAAGCTCAGCATTGAGGTTGTTCTGTCGGGCGTCTAGCCACAGGGAAAAACAGGGAACAGGGTGCGCCAGTCTTGTCTGGGCGCTTCTGGGCGCTTCTGGGCGCTTCTGGGCGCTGATAACCCAAACATGACTCGCAGCCGAAGTCATATCAACTCCGCCCTAGAGATTCGATCTTAAACGATCGCCCCAACAGTTGACACTTAAAACGCCCATCTAAAACGCCCATCTAAAACGCCCATCTAAAACGCCCATCCAAAACACTGATGCGCACGTCGGCTTCTCCCGTAGATGTCCTGATTGACTCAGCAACCCGCGCACCGCATCATAGAGTCTGAACTTTGGGGCAGAGGTTGCTGCCGACAGGTGGGGCGATCGCTCAGCCGAGGCTCGTTGCTGCTTTTCGGCTTTGCGTCACTCCCCACATTTCTATTTTTCTCTGTTGATTCAGGTTGTCATATCCCAAACCTCTCATGCTTCAATACATCACTCTGCCTAGCGAAACTCTGCCTTGTGTGGCCCCTTATTGCCACGCGGTGCGAGCCGGAGATTTTCTCTTTGTGACCGGGCAACTGGCGGAAGAACCCGAAACGGGCGACGTGATACGCGGGCCCATCGACCAGCAGGCGATTCGTGTCATGGAAAACCTGAAAATGGTGCTGGAAGCTTCGGGCAGCAGCTTTAATCAGGTGGTCATGGCGCGGATTTTTGTGACCGACTTTCGGTTCTATGACGCGGTAAACGACATCTACAAGTCCTACTTTGAACCGGGGCGCTTGCCGGGACGCACGACCGTCGGGGTGACGGCGCTGGCAGATTTTGGGGATGTGGAAATCGACCTGATTGCCTATTGCGGAGAGTGATAGGCAGGGAGGAAGGATGAGAGATGAATGGGGCGGTGGATGAGCGGCGTTCAGCTTTGAGCTTAAGCTTTGTAGTGCAAACCGGGCAAAGGCGGAAGTGTCGGTGAATACTGAATGCGATCGCCTTTTGCCGTAGGACTAGTCGATACTGGCTTGTCATAACAACCCTGCACGAGGTTTACCATGCGATCGCTCGGCACACCGCCCAATGCCTGGTTTGTAGATGCCCACCATGCGGACATTACGCGCCCGCCGCTGACGCCCCGCCCCATCTCGCTGAAAGCCGACACCAAAACCCTGCGGCTCGACTTGGCCAAAGCCGCGATGCTCGTCATCGACATGCAAAACGACTTTTGCCATCCCGACGGCTGGCTGGCGCACATTGGCGTAGACGTAATGCCCGCCCGCTCCCCCATTGCCCCGCTGCAAGGACTATTGCCCGTGCTGCGAAGCCTGGAGGTTCCCATCCTCTGGGTCAACTGGGGCAACCGCCCCGACCTGCTCAACATTAGCGCCGGATTGCGGCATGTCTACAACGGCTCCGGCGATGGCGTGGGGCTGGGCGATCGCCTGCCGAAAAACGGCGCGCCTGTGCTGCAAAAAGACAGTTGGGCCGCCGCCGTCGTGGATGAGCTGGAGCAGCTTCCTCAAGACATCAAAGTTGATAAATATCGCATGAGCGGCTTTTGGGACACGCCGCTCGACAGCATTTTGCGAAACCTGGGGCGCACCACCCTCTTCTTTGGCGGCGTCAATGCCGACCAGTGCGTCCTGGCAACGCTGCAAGACGCCAACTTTCTTGGCTACGATTGCATCTTGGTCAGTGATTGCACTGCCACTACCTCACCCGAATACTGCTGGCAAGCCACGGTTTACAACGTCAACCAGTGCTTTGGCTTCGTCGCCCATTCCCACGCCATTCTGAACGCAATGAAATGAGGGGTTAGAGGTTGGGGGTTGGGAATTATTCACCACTCCATCACTCCGTTATCCCATCACTCTGTCCCGTCTGCCTCATCTCATACTCTACCCATCGGTCGATCACCCATTTCGCCCTCATCCCCAACCCTATGACTACTGAAACCTGTGTCATTCCGGTGATCAAAACGCCTAAAGACTATCAAGCGTTTCGCATTAGTCCGCACGACACGAATCGACTGGCGATCGTGTTTGATTCCACCAGTGCCAATATGTCGCTGACCTACTGTGTGGAAATTTTTGATGTGGGTGGCAAGACGCCGCCCAATCGGCATCAGCTCGCGGTGGAAATGTTTTTTGTGCTGAAGGGGCAGGGGCGGGCGACCTGCGACGGCAAAACGGTGGATATTTCCGCAGGTGACAGCATCCTGGTGCCGGCGACGGGCACCCATGAAGTGGAAAACACGGGGCCGGGTCGGCTGTATGCGCTGTGTATTATGGTGCCGAATGAGGACTTTGCTGAGCTGATCCGCAGCGGCATTCCGGCGGATTTAGATGAAGAAGATTTAGCAGTGCTGCAACGCTCGGACGGGCTGCGAGTGAGATAGGCGATCGCCCATCACGCTGCATCGAATCCTGCCGTATCGAACCCTACCGCACCGAGCGCGGCTGCCCTCGCCCCGCCGCACTGGCCCGCTGCTGGGCTAGTCCACGCTAATCAGCTTCTGATATTCCTGCTCGGTCACTAAGTCGCGGGTCGTTTCAACGCGATCGACAAAGACGATGCCATTGAGGTGATCCGCTTCATGCTGAACAATGCGGGCGACGAAATCGGTGAATACCTGGCGGTGGATGTTGCCGTGGCGATCGCCATATTCCACCTCAATTTCCCGATAACGGGGCACCTGTCCCCGAATCCCTGGCACGCTGAGGCAGCCTTCCCAGCCCTTCTCGGTTTCATCTAAATGGCTGATGATGGTTGGATTGATCATCGGCAGCGGCTCCTTGATTCACAACTTGCCCCTGGCGATGAAGAAGATGCAAGAGAACGATAACCGCCCCTACGGTTGGGAGATGGAATA
>RFIF01000305.1 GCA_003695655.1 Cyanobacteria bacterium J069 | reverse complement strand
GATTTGAGGCGAGCTACGATGCGCGGCGGACGAGAGCCAGGTTTAGTCGGGGGTGTAGGCGCAGATGGAGGGCTGGGAGCGGTGGCACGTGTGACAGCAGGAATTGCGTTCACCCCTGGCGTTGCCGATGCTGTATTGGCGGCTGTCGCGGCTGGGGCGATCGCCTTAGATTTGCCCCTTTCAAACTCACCCCAAACCTGCTGGTGCAAATGGCTGCGAAACTGGCGCAGCTCTCCGCGAAACAGGCCCAGTCGCTGCATCAGGTCTGCGGACGCGGCCAGCCGCTTAGCCCGACTGGTGCTGAGCAGCGCCTGCACATCCTGGCTGCGTTCTTGACGTTCTTGGGCCAGGTCGCCCAGATATTGCTGCACATCTGCTTGCAGCGTCTCGACAAACTCCGTCAGAGACTGTACCCGATGCTCATGCATCGCCTGAAGCTCGGCTTGGGCTTCGGCACGCAGCATTGCCACATCGGTTGCCAGTGCTCCCAAGTCTTTTTGATGATTGGCCCGCAGTGCTGCGACGGATTCGCGGAGTGCTTGGTGAAACTGGTCTAATTCTTGGAAAATCTGCTGGGACAAGAGCGATCGCTCTGCCGCTGTAATTTCAAGAAACTGAGCGGTCTGCGTCTGCAACTGCTGCCGAAATTCTGCCAGTTGGGCTATCAACTCCGCAGCCTGAAGCTGGCGCTGCTGAGCGGCTTCGGCAAGCTGGGCGCGAGTCGTTTGCTGAAGCTGCTGATGAAATTCGACGCGCTCGTGCTGAAGCTGGGTGGAAATGACCTGACGCACATGGCGAAAGGCGCTGAGCAATTGCTCAACGTCCTGCTGGCGCTGCTGCCTTTCGTTTTCCCATTGGTCTTTCAGAGCAACCACAAGATACCTCCGAGTGATGCGGAAAGAGGAGTGGGGAGCCACAAGACTCCCCTCAAAAAACGGCTTGCTGGGCACTGGTGCCATCCTGAACCGGAGCGGGCTGCCGTGCCTGTGTGGGCAGACCCAGCAAGTGAGCAGAACTGCCTTGCCTCTAGGCGGCGGGGACAGCGGCTTGGGTGGTCAGACCCACGGCTTCGGCATACTTCAGATAGGTTTCGACGGAGGCGATCACCACGCGGGCTTCTACAGCCAGCAGCTCGATACCCACCAGAGACACGCGCACCCAGGCATCGACAACAATCCCTTTGTCGAGGATGCGATCGACCACTTCGGCCAAGCTAGAGGAGGAATTCACTTTTTCAACTGCCATGATTAGTCACCTACAGATACTTGAGTACTTGACTGGATGAGAATTGAATCTGCCTGTTTTCCCAAATTAGGGAGAGCGGCATCGGTTTCTTCGTACAGCATAGAGAGTGAAAATTGAAACTTTCCCAGCAAAATTGCGGAAACTGGTTTTGATTTTCGCTCCGCATTTGTGATGCGGAAGAGGACGCTCTAGCGCTATCGAAGTGATTCCAAAAAGCCTTCAATCAGGCAGAATTCTCGACTAATAGAAAGGCTTGAATAACTTGCGGCCCTGCTTTTAGAGGAGACGGTTCTATCGTTCCCAGGAGATGTTCACTGCTAACAAGCGACTATTGAACCAGATCGCGAGGCGATCGCCTGGATTTCCTAAAACCTTTACCAGAAAAGATGTTCAAGGCATTTGAGTGTGACTCTCCGGCAAGCTGGTAGTGTAACGGTTTGTCTCTTTTACGCCATCACCCCTCTCGACGCTCCTCTGTTTCCAGGAAGCCTGGAAACAGATTTCGACTTGAAAAATAGCATCTTTGATAGATTCTGCTGGTTTTAATCTGCGATCAAGAAAAGCGCCTGTGTTGAGAGAAATCAAGATTTTCTGGCCGCGCTTCTAGAGCAATTCATTCAAATTTGCTTGCGTCCGTAGAATTACGGTTATTGCCATTTATAAAACGTTATCTCTGGCGACTGAGCGGATAAAAGTTGCGATGGCGCGGGCCGCAGAGGTCGGTTTTTGGGGGTGATTGTAGGGCGATCGCCAGGTCGCCTGCCGCCACGCGATCGCCCCTGGCACAGGCTCACCCGCTCCAGATTCTTGCAGAGGGCGCAGTCCCCAGCAGGGAAAGCGTTTGGGGGTTGTCGCCCTCCTGCAATCGCCAGCCGGATCAGTTAGGCTGTGTGGGGGCATCTAATCGGTTTTGACCGTTCATGTGAGTAAATTCTTTGGGAACTGAATATTTGATGATTCGGCCCAGAGCTGTTGCTACAAATGCGTTGCCTCTAAGCATTGATCTCTATGGCGGATTTCACCCCCTCTGACAGTCTGCTTGCCCGCTTTGTTCAATCTGATCTAACGCGCCACGTTGAATCTCTCTCAGATGAGCAGTTTACGCTCCTGCTAGAGCAGCTTACGCAGGAGTTTCAGCACTATCTCAGGGCGATCGCTCTGATTAACAATGATGCGCTGGAAACTCTGCTAGAGCAGGTTTTAGAAGCGATTACCCTCAAAGTGGGACAGGTGCTCCAGGCCGATCGCACCACGATTTTTCTGGTAGATGTGGAAAAGTCACAGCTCTGGTCAAAGGTGGCTCAGGGCGCGGGGGATGGGCAGTCTCCCGACGGTGGCGATCGCCTGGTGGAACTGCGCTTGCCGCTGGATCAAGGAGTCGCGGGCTACGTCGCCACCACGGGCGAGAGCCTGAATATTCCCGACGCCTATCACCACCCCCTGTTTAACCCGAACATCGATCGACAGACGGGCTACCAGACGCGCAACATTCTCTGTATGCCCATTTTTGACACCAACAATCAGGTGGTGGCGATCGCCCAACTGCTGAACAAGCGCGGACTGCGCCCGTTTGACCCCGAAGACGAATACCACTTCCGCAGCTTTGCCCACTCTATCGGGGTCATTCTCGAAAGCTGCAACTCCTTCTATATGGCTGCTCGCAACCAGCGCGGCGCAACAGCTCTGCTCAATGCCACCACGCTGCTGGCCAAAAGCCTGGATCTGGAAAAAACCCTGCGGGCAGTGATGGATGAGGCCCGCAAGCTGATGCAGGCGGATCGCAGCACGCTGTTTTTGCTCGATCGCGATCGCCAAGAGCTGTGGTCGAAAGTGCCCACGGCCGACCGCCAGACCCTCCTGGAAATCCGCATTCCAATGAACCGGGGCGTCGTGGGCTTTGTCGCCAGCACTGGGCAAATCGTCAATATTACCAACGCTTACGAAGATCCCCGCTTCGACCCCACCACCGATCGCCAAACAGGCTACAAAACCAAAACCATCCTCTCCATGCCCGTGTTCAATTCAGAGGGGCGGCTGATCGGCGTGACGCAGCTGATCAATAAATATCAGGGCAGTTTTACCCGCTCTGATGAGGAGTTCATGCAGGCGTTCAACACGCAGGCGGGCATTGCGCTGGAAAATGCCCAGCTTTTCGAGCGGGTGCTGCTGGAAAAACAGTACCAGAAGGACATTTTGCAGAGCCTCTCGGATGCCGTCATCTCGACGGATCTCCACGGCAACGTCGTTACGATCAACGATGCGGCGCTGGCGCTGTTGGGTTGCCCGATGGACGACACCGGCCCCCAAACCGATCTTTGGCGGGAGTGTTTGCTCAACCGCCCCGTCTGGCAGGTCATCCCCATCGACAACCTGAAACTGCGCCTGCAAGACAGCCTGCAATGCGGTGCCCGCCACTATGTGCCGGAGCAAAGCCTGGAAGTCGGCATCCTAGAACTCGTCGCTAACCCACCAATCTCCTCAACTGCCTCTCCCCCTCTCCCTCTCTCCCTCTCTCCCCCTCTTCCACCCGGCCTCACCCATGCCCTGGTGGTGGGCGATCGCCAAATTCCAGGGCAATATTTCTTGTGGAACGATGTTGCTAAGCCGATCACCCCGGCCGAGGCAGAAGTGGCGGCGATGTCGTCGATTCGCCCCATCGAGCACAGCGTCAACCTGACGGTAAACCCGCTGACCAACCCCAGCGGCAAGGTGCTGGGCGGACTGGTGGTGCTGGAAGACATCAGTCAGGAAAAGCGGATGAAAGCCACGATGTATCGCTACATGACGCCGGGTGTGGCGGAGCGAGTCATGGCGCTGGGCGAAGATGCGCTGATGGTGGGCGAGCGCAAGGACGTGACCATTCTGTTTTCTGACATTCGGGGTTATACCTCGCTGACCGAGAAAATGGAAGCGGCCGACGTGGTGACGCTGCTCAACGACTATTTCGAGACGATGGTCGAGGCGGTGTTTACCTTTGAGGGCACGCTGGATAAGTTCATT
>RFIF01000304.1 GCA_003695655.1 Cyanobacteria bacterium J069 | reverse complement strand
GTGGAATCCCAGACAATGCCGCCGCCGACGCCGTATTCTGCCTGTCCCGTGGGTCGATGCACCAGCACCGTGCGAATCGCCACGTTAAACTGCGCCCGAACGGGGGACTGGCGATCGGGGCAAATGTACCCAACTGTACCCGTGTAGACCCGACGGGGGGCAGTTTCCAGCTCGGCAATCAGCGACATGGTGCGGGCTTTGGGTGCGCCCGTGATGGAGGCGGGCGGAAATAGCGCCTGGAAAATCTCTGGGAGCGTCGCCGTCGTTTCTGCCTGCACGGTGCTGGTCATCTGCCAGACGGTGGGATAGCGCTCCAGGTCAAACAACTGCGTCACCTGCACGCTGCCCAGCCGCGCCACCCGCGCCAGGTCGTTGCGCACCATGTCCACAATCATCACGTTTTCGGCGCGGTTCTTTGCCGAGTGGTGCAGGTCGGCGGCTTGCTGGCGATCGCCCTCTGCCCACAATCCTCGCGCCGTCGTCCCCTTCATCGGCTTGGAAACCAGCGTGCTGCCCTCCAGCGAAAAGAACAGCTCTGGCGATGCGCTGCAAATCGCCCACTCCGGCAGATTCATAAACGCGCCATAGCCCAGTGGCTGCGCTCGAATCATCTGACACCACAGTGCCCACGGATCTGGCACGTCCGCTGCCCGCAAGCGAAAGGTGTAGTTGACCTGGTAGGTGTCGCCCGCGTAGATGTGGGCCTTGATGCGGGCGATCGCCGCTCGAAACTCGTCGGCGGATAGGTTGGGCTGCCAGTCGAGCGGCGGCAGCGAGGCGGCGGCCGTCCACTCAGAAAACTCCTGGGGCGACAGAACCTGCGGCGCTGTATATAAGCCAAACGCCAGTAGCGGAAACCCCGTTGGAAACGCTCCATCCTCCGAATGCACCGCCAGCATGGAGTCAAAGGCAGGCGCAGCCTCGTAGCCGACAAACCCCATCGCCCACAGGTGTTCCCGCTCCACCCGCACCTCGATCTCCGCCAGCGCAGGCAGCACGTCCGCTAGCTCCTGCACCTCATACCACGCCACCGGATTGTGAAACCACAGCCAGTCCCCGGAATGAGCCTCGCGGGCGATCGCTTCCCGCTCTCCCACCTGAAATAATCTCGCCCCGTCCAACCTGCTCAACCACTTGCCCCAACGCTCGTTTCCTCACGCTAGCACGGCTTTTCAAGCTGAGGCAGATTGCTCAAATGGCCGCAGCAAACTTTGGGAAATGTATTGACGGTGTAAATACATTTTGCCTAAGCTATGAACTATGAATGTGTATTTCGTGCAGAATGGCATAACTTTCGTCTGGGATGACGAAAAAGCCAGAATTAATCCTTCAAATCACGATGGCGTGACGTTTTATCAAGCGACAGAAGCGTTCTTCGATCCGCTGCTGGTAGTTGTCGATGCTAGCCGAAATGAGGAAGCGCGAGACGCAGTCATCGGTTTAGATCGTCGGTGGAATCTCTTGTACGTCGTTTTTATTGAGCGGGAAAACGACACCATTCGGATTATTTCGGCTCGTAGAGCAACTCGCAAGGAGCGTGAATTTTATGAAAGTTGAGAACTTGAAAAAGCGGCTCGATCGCAATCGACCGATGACGACAATCACAATTCGGATGCCGGAAGACGTAATCGAAGACCTAAAGCGAATCGCCCCACTCCTCGGCTTTTCCGGCTATCAGCCGCTAGTTCGCGCCTACATCGGCCAAGGACTTCGCGCCGACCTGGAACGTCTGGAAGGAGATACTGTTTCTGCCCTCATCGCCAGCCTCAAACGTCGCGGCGTGAGCGATGACGTAATTCAAGAAGCGTTAAAAGAAATCGTCCATTAGATATTCATTAAAGAACGGATTAAGTCTTTTAAGGTTTAGCCCTCAAGCTATAATATAAATAGTAATAATCTTACTTTTTGTCGCCTAGGGAGGCAGGTTTGCATTATTTAAGTTAACGACCTCGAAAACTTTTAGATTAAGTAAAAACTATAAAAATAAGCTAAAGAAATATGTCTACAAAAACATACAAAATATTTGCTGCTCGGGACGAAGATGCACATCAAGGCTGGATCTGGTTAAGAGATAAAGAACTGCCGAAAAGATGTGTAGTGACAATCCGAAACGGCAAGAAGCGAGTATGCTGCGAGGCTCTACAAATTGACGCTAACTTTCTCAGAAACTACGATGGCAGAAGTTATACAGTTGATATCGGGACTGAGCCAGAGCCTCTCGTAATTGGAGAATGGTATCGTGCTGCTCTAGGTGGACTTGAAACTCAGAGTAAAGTTGAACTCATAATTGAGCAGAGTATCCCTATCTGGGGAAGCTTTAGGGCTTGTGTGGATCATCCACAGATAGTTGTAAGGCTTGCCACTTGGCTTGGTGTTATTGGACTTGTTCTTGGTGTTTTAGGATTCATAATAGGGGTTGCAAGTTTATTTTAACCACCTGATTTAGTGGAACCTAAATCGAATGGCACAGTTGAAAGTATTTTATGAGCCAGAGGCGGAGTTGCTGACTGTGTTTTGGCAAGCGCCTCGAAAAGAGCAAATCAGCACTGAGCTTGGCGATGGTGTGATTCTGATCAAAGACTCCAACACGGGTGAGCCGATTGGGATTGAAATTCTTTCATATCATCCAGGCGACAATCGCTTTGATGCCGTTAGTGTTGAGCTTGGAAAATTATCGCTGTAGGTTTTGAATCTCTATTTGGCGTAGTGTAGGCAAGCATGAATGTCTTCGACCTGCAATTCAGAGTAATAATCTTGGATGATTTCTTGGAAAGAAAGTCCTTCTGTCAGCAGTTCTAGAACATTCTGTACAATGATTCTTGTACCTGCGATACAAGGCTTGCCAAAGTGAATTTGTGTGTTGACGGTGATTCTTTCCATGCGATTCGTATGCAGTATCAGAATTTTCCTGATTCTAGGTCATATGTGGACTAGGCAATGACGAACGGCTGGGTTGTGGAACACAAGGGGGCGATCGCCCGTTCCCTTTAACTTCAGAACAGCGTCAGGTTCCCAAGGGGCACGGGAGCAGGCAAAATAAAGCAGATGTGATGGACGCACCAGACGCGATGCGCCATCCCAAGCTCCTAACCTGACGACAAACCCCATGAGCAACGCTACCTCTTCTCCGGCTTCTGATAGTCTCCAGACAATGGGGGCAGACCGCGACTGGTCGCCCCTGCTGCAACAGTTGCTCGACGGGCGATCGCTCGACGCTGACCAGGCCGCAGACCTGATGCAGGGCTGGCTGTCGGAGTCGATTTCGCCCGTGCTGTCGGGGGCGATTTTGGCGGCGATTCAGGCGAAGGGCGTGTCGGCAGACGAGCTGGCGGGCATGGCACGGGTGCTCCAGGCGCAGTCTCTGGGCAAGACGGTGGATGCGGACTTGCCGACGCCGCTGATCGACACCTGCGGCACTGGGGGTGACGGCGCGTCCACGTTCAACATTTCAACCTGCGTGGCGTTTGTGGCGGCGGCGGCGGGCGTGGCCGTGGCCAAGCATGGCAACCGCGCCGCGTCGAGTCGCGTCGGGTCGGCGGATGTGCTGGAAGGGCTGGGCGTCAACCTGGGCGCACCGCCAGAGCAGATTCGGGCGGCACTGCGCGAGGTGGGCATTACGTTTCTCTTCGCGCCAGGGTGGCATCCGGCGATGAAGTCTGTCGCGCCGATCCGCAAGACGCTGAAGGTGCGGACGGTGTTCAACCTGCTGGGGCCGCTGGTGAATCCGCTCCAGCCAACGGGTCAGGTGATGGGCGTGTTTAGTCCGCAGTTGGTGGAAACGGCGGCGCAGGCATTGCAGCAGTTGGGCCGAGCGGAGGCGATCGTGCTGCACGGGCGCGAAAAGCTGGACGAGGCGGGGCTGGCAGACTGGACGGATGTGGCGGTGCTGTCGGGCGGCGAAGTGCGATCGCACGCCATCAACCCCGCAGCGCTGGGCCTCACGGCTGCGCCCACCAGCGCCCTGCGCGGCGGCGAGGTGGCGGATAATTTAGAGATTTTGCGGAACGTGCTTCAGGGCAAGGGCACAGCGGCGCAGCAGGATGTGGTGGCGCTGAATGCGGCGCTGGCGCTAAAGGTCGGCAATGCGATCGCCAACGCAACCGATGACCTCGACCACACGCTGACCTTGGGCATCGCGCAAGCCAAAGACATCCTCAGCAGCGGCGCAGCCTGGGCCAAGCTAGAGGAGCTGGTCGCCTTTTTGAAAGGTTAGGGGGCAGGGACTCGGAACGGCTAGGAATATCGGGTGAACCGGGTTTGGCACGGAATCATCGCAAATTGGGGGCGGTAATCCGAGAGGGCGATCGCCACTTTACGAAGTCTTAATTATTTTGTTGCGATTTGATAGCGATCGCCTGTTTCCCCGCAATAATACGGAGAGATCTAGCAGAATATTAAAGATATAGCCCCGACATAAAACTCTCATCTCTCGCGGCGTTTCCGCTGCCTCTCCAGGGACATCTACGATCTAGTCTTGCCTCCAGCCTACCCTTGACGACTTTGAGTTTGTTCCATGTACGCCGTTCCTCCTGTTCCTTGTAAGCGAACCTACGCAATTTTGCGGATTTACCCTGGCGACCTAGACCCGACCGAAGTGACCCAGCGTTTGGGGCTAGAGCCAACCCTTTGCCAGTGGCAGGGCAAACTGCGCCATCCCGGCAAGCCCGTTCATATTGCCTCGCTCAATGGCTGGTTTCTCTCGTCCAAAGATGCGGTCGATTCGAGCGATTCGCGCCAGCATATCGACTGGATTTTGCAGCAGCTTGCACCTCGCGCCAAAGCCCTGAGGGAGCTGCAAACAATGGGCGCACGCACAGACCTCTTCTGCTTCTGGGAGTCAATCGATGGGCGCAGTGGCCCCGTCCTGTCGCCCCAGCAGATGCAGAAAATTGCGGATCTTCAGTTGGACTGTGGCTATGAGGTGCTGGTACGCAGCGGCCGCTAAGACGGTTAGCGCCTAAAAAGCGGCTCTAATCAGCTAAAAAAGTCCAACCATATAAAAAGTTTGGGATACTGGGCTGGCTGTGGAAACCTTGTTTTCGCAAGCCAGTTTTTCTTTTGAGCTTGATCCGAAGATC
>RFIF01000303.1 GCA_003695655.1 Cyanobacteria bacterium J069 | reverse complement strand
CTCTCCCCCCTCTCCCAAACCTTTCCCATGACCAACTCCCTCTCCGCCTGCGTCAATGCTCTCCACCTGCCGCAAATCCAGCGGCATGTGTTTATCTGTGCAGATCAGACCGTGCCCAAGTGCTGCGACAAGGGGGATAGCCTGGTGGCGTGGGATTATCTGAAAAAGCGGTTGAAGGAATTAGGGTTGGATCAACCCACAGGCGATCGCCCGTCTTGCATTTTTCGCACCAAAGCAAACTGTCTGCGCGTTTGCCAGCAGGGGCCGATTTTAGTGGTTTATCCTGACGGAGTGTGGTATCACAGCGCCACGCCAGCCGTAATTGAAGAGATTATTCAACAGCATCTCATCGGGAATCAAATTGTGCAGGACTATGCGTTTCTGGTTCACCCACTGCCGACCGTGCCCCAAGATGGGGATTAGTCATTGCTGCGCTCTCTTCTCCCTGTTTGAAAACATCCGTTTCTGACCTTTTCTGAGCTGCCACCGAATCTGCTTTGCCCTACTGGCTTGGCGATCGCTGACGTGGCAGGTTAAATCTGAACGCGCTACAGTCAGAAAGCAAAGATTAATCTATTAATTTCAACATTGCTTAACTATGCGGATTTCCCGCTTGTGCTCAGTATGATGTAGGCAGGTATGTTCAGGGACTCAACGCCCCAGCAGAGAGTTAACTTCAGCGCAAAGTCAAGCAATACAAAATTTCTTCAGGTTCTTGAGTTAAATTGTGCGCTCTGTGAATCTACTGGGTATTATTTATTTGCACGTTTTCATCTCAACTCAGGCATGGCGAGTGATGTAGCATGACAAAGGAAGCCAGTGTGGGAGAGCACAAGAGACTTTTACTCATTGACGATGACCCAAACCTGATCCTCTTGGTTAAAGATTATCTGGAGTTTCGGGGTTACGAGGTTATTACTTCGGAAAATGGTCAGGAAGCGCTGGAAGTGCTGCAAAAAGAAACGCCAGATATGATTATCTGCGACGTGATGATGCCACAGATGGATGGCTATTCTCTCGTAGAACAGGTCAGAAAAGACCCGCGTACCAGTTGGATTCCGGTTTTGTTTCTTTCTGCCAAAGGACAGAGCCAAGACAAAATTAAAGGCTTAAACACTGGGGCAGATGTGTACATGGTGAAGCCCTTTGAGCCAGAAGAGCTAGTGGCTCAAGTTGAGTCTTCGCTCAAGCAAGCGTCGCGGTTGATTCAGCGGCAGGACAAAGGGCTAGATAGCGCACCCAAGATTCAGGTGCCGTTTGATGTTGAGTTGACTCCGACTGAGCTGCGGGTGGTGCAGTTTGTGGCGCAGGGCATGGCCAATCGTGAGATTGCTGAAAAGCTCAACGTGAGCCAGCGCACGATTGAAAGCCACGTTAGCAATATGCTGGGCAAGACCGGGCTGCACAACCGCACTGAGCTAGCCCGCTGGGCAATTGAAAATAGCATGGCCTAAGGCGCGTCGTTCATTTACCGCAGCCGCCTCAGGAATCAGCGCGATCGCACCCAGCTAAGCAGCAAACGAAGCTAGGGGCTGAACTCCCCAAGAAGCCTCATGTTGTTGTACTAAGTTGTTGTACTAGTAGTAGAAATTGAATCGAGTACAGTCTTTTGCACAGGGCTGTGCTCGTTTTTTATGAGTTTCATGACCAGCCCGACGTTTTCTTAAGGTTTTGTATAGAAAAGTGGCGTTGTTGCTAAAAGCCAGACGGGGCAAGGGTTGAAAAGGTAGTTGAAGTGTAAAGGCCAGATAAAGACCGCGAATTTCAACCGTGGAAGTACGTGTTTTACTTGACATCCTCGAATAAACTCTGCTTAATACTAAAAGTTCTAAATCACTACGCCTTCCTTTCAGTGTTTCTACTGGTCTTGAGTATGGCTGCTGCTGTCATCGGTAATGCTGTCATCAGTAATGCTGTTATCAGTAATAGCGAACGGCGATATCTGTTGACAGCAGCGCCTCACCATAGTGGCAATGGTGTCAGCAGGTTTCATGCGGTTGAGAGTCATGCGGTTGAGAGTCATGCGGTTGGCGATCGCCCTTTCGGTTTGTCGCCCTTTGGGGGATTTGCTAACTTATGGCTATGCTTGCCTTAGTTTCGTTGCTTCAGGCTACTTTGCCTTAGCGCCTGCTCTCGCAAGATTGTTTTGATGGAGAGGCAGCACTTGTCAGAATTTAATAGTTGCGGTTGTTTTTTGAATCACACCTAAACTAACCATCTGGAGTGCAGATTTTATCCGGTCAAATCTAGCCAAGACAGAATAAGTCTAAGGAGGAGTGCTCCGTACAACTTGATTGATCGCTGCAAAGACATCTCCCTGCTTCTAGAGGGTATGTCTCAAGTAAACTCCGGGCTGGTTACAAATTTGGTTACAAATACTGTAATACTGTCAATCGGCTGATGCTGCGGTTGCTTCTACGTGCTTTAGAGGTTTCTGGATAGTGCCAGATATCGCATTTCTAGCATCTGCTTTTGAGTTCTGCAATCTAAAGCAGCAGCATGAAGGGAACCGTAAAGTAGCCACGCACCGGGTTTAGCCCATCCACTCCAGTTAGGGGTTCAGTCCCCTTTTCGATTTCCTGAATTTGCGAGAAGCTGTGAACATGGCTGGCGCTACAGCGCCTACAGGTGTCTCGGCTGGTTGCGCAGTTTGCTTAAAACTTAAAGTCAGCTCTGAAAGTCAGCTCTGTTTAAAGAGCAGCTCCGATGCAGATTGCGCGTCGAATTGCTAACTTCAAAGTTCCAACGGCTTAGCCCCGATCCGTCAGGTTAATCCGACCGTCAGATCCTTCAGATCCTCTCAGTTTAACCATGAACTCAAACACCCCTAGTAACACCGTATTTCCCAAGCAAAATCTGGCCCGCAAGCCCAGCCTGTGGCAACGCCTACAGAACTGGGTTCGCCAGGATATTGTGGCAGATGACCCCTGGGACGTTGAAACCTATTTCCCTGAGGAAGAACAGCCAGTCGCGCTTCACAAAGAACCCGTAGAGTAGAAAAGCTGACCCTAGATATCCAATACTGCTTGGATTGATATAGTACGAGCTAAGCTTTTCATAGTGATGCTCTGAGCGATAAAGTTCACACTATTTTCATAAATCCCGGCAAATTGTAATGGGATTTTGGAGATGGAAAGCGTGCCACTGGTCAATTTAGCGTCTACATAAAAATGGTTTCAACTGCTCTAGTTGCCGTTGAGACCATTTTTATGTTTCAGCCTTTTTAATTTCTACAGGCGCGATTTCACAATCCAGAGCGAGCTTTGGAGTTTGCCGGTGTTTAATTACCGGTTTGTTTAATTACCGGTTAACTCATATAGTCTTGCAGGGCCTTGACTTCTAGCGGTTGTGACTGGAGCGAGCGGATGGCGGCAGTGCTGGCCCTGGCTCCGGCGATCGTCGTCACCACCGGGATTTTGTAGGAGAGGGCAGTGCGGCGGATGGCGCGATCATCTACTTGAGCGGTTTCACCCAAGGGTGTGTTGACCACAAGCTGAATCTGCTGGTTCTTGATCGAGTCCATCACGTTGGGGCGGCCTTCGTGAACCTTCAGCACCAGCTCTACATCCAGCCCGTTTTCCTTCAGCACGCGGCGGGTGCCCTCGGTGGCGACGACATGCAGCCCCAGGGCTTGTAAATCCTTCACCACAGGCACAGCCGCCTGCTTGTCGCGATCGTTCATCGACACAAACACCGTGCCGCTGAGGGGCAGCACCTGGGAGGCTGCGAGTTCTGCCTTGGCAAAGGCCTTGCCAAAATCGGTGTCGATGCCCATCACCTCGCCCGTAGAGCGCATTTCCGGGCCGAGGATAATGTCCGTGCCGGGAAACTTGGAGAAGGGCAGCACGGCTTCTTTTACAGAAATGTGCGAGGGAATGATTTCGTGGGTGAAGTGTAGCTCTGCCAGGGTCTTGCCCGACATTACCAGGGAAGCCAGCTTGGCCAGCGGTTTGCCGATCGCCTTCGAGACAAAAGGCACGGTGCGCGAGGCGCGGGGGTTGGCTTCCAGGATGTACACGACATCTCCCTCCGTCGTGCCCTGGATGGCGTATTGCACATTCATTAGACCGACGACGCTGAGCGCCTGGGCTAGCTTTTCCGTCCAGGTGCGGATGGTGGCGAGGGTGTCTGGGCCGAGGGTGACGGTGGGAATGGAGCAGGCCGAGTCGCCAGAGTGAATGCCCGCTTGCTCGATGTGTTCCATAATGCCGCCGATGACGACTTGCCCGGTGGGGTCGGCGATCGCATCCACATCCACCTCGATCGCATTTTCCAAATACTGATCCACCAGGATCGGGTGATCCGGCTCCACCAGCACCGCGTAGGTCATGTAGCGCTCCAGGTCTTGATCCGAGTAGACGATTTCCATCGCCCGACCGCCCAGCACGTAGCTGGGACGCACCACCACGGGATAGCCGATTTTCTTGGCCACCTCTAGCGCTTCGGCAGTGCTGCGGGCGAGGCCGTTAGCGGGCTGGCGAATGTCGAGCTGCCGCAGAATTTTCT
>RFIF01000302.1 GCA_003695655.1 Cyanobacteria bacterium J069 | reverse complement strand
TACGAGGCTATTTAGTTCAACCTAGTTCAACCTAGTTCAACGGCGCAGACGGTCAAATCACCTTAAACGTTACGCCAGCGGTGCGCCACTCGTACGGCGAACGGCGATGACGCTGGGCTTGGGCGGGTCGTTCGGTTGCTTGCCAGGCCAGTTAGACCCGATGGGCACTTCCCGGTTTTGCATAAACACCTTGCCGTCGGTTGTCCGCATCTCAAACTTCCGAACCTCCGACTTCATGTTTTCCCGCACGCCATTGTATTCGCCGGGATGCTGCACCGCTAAAAAGAGGGTGCTCTGATCGCGGGTCAGGAATGGGCCGGTGGTTTCGCAATCCATCGGGCCATAGCCAAACATGAAGGCTTCGCCTGCGCTCGGGCCAGAAGTGGGGATGTACCAGATGGAGTTGTTGCCATACAGTCCGCGCAAATTGGACTGGCTCACCTTGGAACCGTCAGACTTGATCCGGCTCGACACTTCGATGTTGTGCTTGTCGGTAGACATGTCCGTCACCATCCAGATATTGCCCTTGGCGTCGATCTCGATGTTGTCGGGGTTGGCAAAGCCCAAGCCACCGTCAGCCGGCTCGCCGCCCAAGGCCAACATTTCCCAGCGGAACGTCATCGCCGCCGGATCGTTGTTTGCCTCCACCAGCTTCATAATCCAGCCATATTCCCACTGCGCTTCGCCCGTGGGAGCCTTGAACACGTCCTTGTGGGGGCTGCCGTCGCTACTGCTCGATGAACCAGAGGTAAACGCGATAAAGAGGGAGCCATCGGGTGCAATATCCGTGTCTTCGGGGCGAGCCGTGCAGGTTGCGCCTGCGGCGTTGGCTGCGAAGTGCGCGTCGATCAAGATTGCGCCCTGCTTCTCGGTGGCGTTGCCTGTGTAGAGATCACCCAGCGTCTTGAACTGGGACTTGAAGGTGGCGATCGCCGCGTCATCTGTCACCTTGGCCACACCGCCATCCGGACGATTGGGCAGCGTGATCATGCCGCCGACATGGACGCTAGGCAGATCCGGATTCACGGGCGTATCCGCCTTCAGCGCAATCCAGCTACCCGTGCCATCGGGGTTGAACTTGGCAGCGTAGAGCATGCCATCTTCCAGCAGCCGGGAGTTTGCTTTGCTCTGGGGATCGCGCACGGTGGCAGCGCTGATGAATTTATAGAGGTGTCCACTGCGGCGATCGCAGCCCGAATAAACGCACAGCTTCTTGCCGGCCTCGGCACGAACACCATAACCCTCATGGCGATAGCGACCCAGCCAGGTGTGCTTGGTGCCAAAGTCATTGGGGTTTGCGGGGTCAACTTCAACCGTCCAGCCGTACTTGTTGCCCTGATAGCCCAGCGCGTTGCCCTGTCCGGCGATATCCTCGATTTCACCCTCACCCGTCACCCACTGGAACGGCGTGTTGCTGTGGGGGAAAGAAGTACCGTCGGCATAAACCGGCTCTGGCACTTCACCCTGGAAGTTTTCCTCGCTGACAAACACCGTGCCCCAGGGGGTTGTGCCGCCGGAGCAATTTTGGTGGGTGCCAATAATCTTGTCGCCCAGCCCATCCATAAAGCCCTGACCGCTGGTTTTCTTAAACACAGCCGTCGCTGGCCCTGTGGACTTGAGATACTTGCCATCTTCCAGACCAGAGATACCCGAAATGCGGCGATCGGCGCGAGAGTAGGTGCGCTCCCAAGCGCCGCTGGCATTTTTGCGAACCGAAAGAACAGTCACACCCTGGTCATACTGTGCGGCTTTGGAAATTGCGTAGATTTTCGCCTTAAGCGCATCGCCATCGGGCAGGGCGGAAGCGTCGATCTTGCCATCTGTGGCGGCCATCGCGGCCGCTTTCACATCGGCAAACGGCAGATCTATACCGATCACCTGCTTGTAGGTCTGCGACCAGGGCTTGGCGCTAACGTACTCGTGGTTGACCACCAGGTAGCCTTCGTTGGGCGCGGTTTCCACCAGCGATAGGTAGTCATTGTTATAACCAAAGCGATCGCTCTCGCCCACCTTATCGCCCCAAGACACCACAACATCGTAGGTATAGCCAGGAGGCAGCACCACGTCATCTTTAACGGTATAGCTGCCATATTGAGCCACTTGGGTGGTCAGCGAAACGCCAGAGGTCTCCACGGGCATGGGGCCCTTGACCGGCGTAAAGGGGACGCCCGGTACCGACTGAGCAGCGGCGGGTGTGCCTTCGAGGGCAGGCGTTAGCTTGGAACCATTTTGCACCAGGGGTTGCAGCGCTAGGGAACCAGCACTGGCACCCATAAACATCAGGAAATGTCTGCGTTTAAGACTCATATTCGGTAGTGTTCTCTCTAAAGTTTCGTCGGATCGTTTGCAGTCAATCGTTTGTGGTCAATCGTTAAAGTTCAGTCCGTTTTCCCGCAGCGCCTCACAACTTTAGTTAGGACTTACGCAGTTGGATGATTTTTCGCGGGCTGCGCCCGCGAAAAATCATCCAGAATCTATAAAACTCGTTTCAACTGCGTAAGTCCTGTTTAGTAATGAACAAAGATGATGTGTGAACTATGAGGTCAAGCAAACCGAGCACTGAATATTGACATCAGTATCGGTGGAGGCGCTGAGATGAGAGAAAGCTGAGAAAAAGCGTACACAGACTAGAAATTTACAGAGTTTCGATTAAGAGTCTGTAATCTTTACGTTAAGACTTTGGATGAAATACCTGTGGAAAATCTAGAGATTTAAGGCAGAGTGAGCCGATGACGGCTAGGTTAGGCTTGGGTTAAGACACTGAAGCAACTCCGAGAGCGATCGCCCGCTGCGGTAGCACTTTCACCAAGCAACCGCTCAACAGCGTCGGCAGATGAGCAATCTCGCCTGCCTGGCTGCCTTGATTTGCCCTGATTTACTCTCTGCAATGCCGTCAAGAAATGTAAACTCTATTCTAAATTCTTTACATTTTGCCATCAAAGCTTAACCATCGCTTAATGACACTTGAGATGCTTAAAATCCGTGCTCTCAGCCCTGCCAATAGATAAATTTGATTGACTGCATTGAAATAAAAAATGGGGAAAGTTTACCAAGCAGGGCGATCGCCATTTCATTCGATGTAGTTTCTTATACGATAGTAAATAGAACGACATCAACCGTTCGACTGGGCACTCTAAGCCCAGACCATCTCAAGTCCGCCCAGCCCTGCCTGAGTGCTACCGTTGGGAATTAGAGGCTTCTAGCTTCCCCCTTGCGACCTCACACTAAAATCCTGTTGCTGGCAGGCGACGGCAGATTTTGAGTCGCACCCCATTGGTTGGAGAGGATACGCAAGCGTGAGTCAGCCTTCTCTTGGTCAGATGCGGCGCTATGACCCGAAAGCGATCGCCCACTATTACCGCGTTCGCCCCTGGAAATCTATCTGGCGCGCTGTTTCCGTTGTTTGGATGTTTGCCGGATTTCTCATTGGGCTACAGACGGATCAGTGGCGCGGGCAGACGGGCGACCATCACCTCCGCCGAGCCGCTCAGCTCCGCCGCATTTTGACTCGGCTCGGCCCCACGTTTATTAAAGTCGGTCAGGCACTTTCGACTCGCCCCGACCTGATCCATAAAAACTTTCTTGACGAGCTAATCAAGCTGCAAGACAAACTGCCGCCGTTCCCCAACGAAGTCGCCTTTGGCATCGTGGAGTCGGAACTAGAGCGGTCAATGTCTGAGCTATATCAAGACATTTCCCCTAACCCAATCGCGGCCGCCAGCCTGGGACAGGTTTATAAAGCAACGCTGCACACAGGCGAAACAGTGGCTGTAAAAGTACAGCGTCCCCGCCTGCTGCCGATTATTACGCTGGATCTCTATCTAATGCGCTGGGCGGCTGGCTGGATGGAACCCTTCTTGCCGCTCAATCTGGGGCACGACCTGACGCTGATCGTGGATGAGTTTGGCACCAAGCTGTTTGAGGAAATTGACTATCTCAATGAGGGGCGCAACGCCGAAGCCTTTGCCGCAAATTTTCAAGATGACCCAACGGTCAAGGTTCCTGGGATCTACTGGCGCTATTGCAGCCAGCATGTCCTCACGCTGGAATGGATCGACGGTTGCAAGCTGAACGACGAGCCGGGGCTGTGTGCCATGAGCCTTAAACCCGACACCATCATCAAAGTTGGGGTGACTTCGGGGCTGCGACAATTGCTAGAGTTTGGCTTCTTCCATGCCGACCCGCACCCTGGCAACCTGTTCGCCATGGCCGATGGGCGCATGGCCTACATCGACTTTGGCATGATGGATCAGCTTGACCAGGGCACCAAGGAAACGCTGGTTGATTCTATCGTGCACCTGATCAATGAAGATTACGCCGAGATGGCGCATGACTTCGTAAAGCTCGGCTTTTTGACTGCGGACACCGACATTCGCCCAATCATCCCGGCGCTGCAAGCCGTGTTTCAGAATGCCATGGGGGCCAGCGTCGGCAGCTTTAACTTTAAAACCGTCACTGACGAGTTTTCGGCGCTGATGTATGAGTATCCCTTCCGGTTGCCTGCCAAGTTTGCGCTGATTATCCGCTCGCTGATAACTCAGGAAGGACTGGCCCTGAGCCTCAACCCAGATTTCAAGATTGTGGAAGTGGCGTATCCCTATGTGGCGCGTCGCCTACTGACCGGAGAAACGCCCGCTCTACGTCGCCGCCTGCTGGAAGTGCTGTTTAAAGACGGCAAGCTGAACTGGAAGCGACTCGAAAACCTGATTGCGATCGCCCGCAGCGACAATAATTTCGACTTATTGCCCACTGCCCAACTGGGTCTGCAATACCTCATGTCGGAAGAAGGAGCCTTCCTACGACGGGAAATCATCCTTGCCCTCACTGAAGATGAACGCCTCCACACCGATGACGTGCAGCGCCTCTGGGAACTGGTGAAGCCTGATTTTCAGCCGGGTCGCTTGGTTAGTGCCGCCTGGGGGGCGATCGCCGATTTCTCTAGCGAACGGGCCGCCGCTCTGCTGCCATCAGTTGCCACGCTGCTAGTCCCCCACTCTGAAAGTTAGGCGCTCCGAGAGCTATAGAGTTAGGTGTTCCGAGAGTTAGTCTCAGAGTTCGCTGAGTCGGTTCACTTGTATTACGCTAGGGGTGTCCTTTAGATTTGCGCTAATTTTGGCGCTATTCTCTCGATCCCAGCATGGAAAAAACGAGTGCGATCGCCCGGCAGCTATCCGTCGCAGAGCTGAGTCAGCGCATTTTGGACATGGGCAAGACGGGCGTCTATCGAGCGTCACTATTTGAGGCGCTGGGGCCCGTGGCGACGCAGCGGCAAATTCGAGCGGCGATCGCCCATGCCAAGCATTTTGGGCTGCATTCTGTTTCTAGCTTGCGCGATGCCGAATTGGGCACCTACTATCAGCTTGATCTGGCGAAATATCAGACACTTCAGCATCTCGTCGTGGTGTCTGCGCCAATTACCGCTGACGGCAACCTGATCGAGAAATATACCCGCGCCACCGCAACCATTCACACGATGCTTAACCTGGTGCGCGGGCTGGGCGTGGGGCTGGCGGGCGCGGGCGCGGTCTGCGTATTTTTGGGAAAACCGCAGGTAAGCTTCGGGCTGCTGAGTGGGGCGGTGAGTCTGGGACTGTTGTGGGCAGTGCAGCGGGCGATCGCCCAGCGGCATCGCTAGGGCAAACTTAAGCTCACTGGATCAAAAATCGCGGCGGCGTCAGCCAAAAAATCTGGCTATTGCCGATAGGCGTTCCCGCTTGAGGCACAATTAGCCCCACCACGCCCGCCTTTTTGAAAACAACGTGGTGCTGAGTGCCGCCCCAAACGAGTTGTTCTGTCCACTCGCTGAGGCAGGGTTCATGCCCCACCAACGCCAGTGTTTCGGCTCCCGTCTGCCGCCATTGGTCAAACCAGGGCAGCCAAGCTTGGAGGGAGCCGTCAAAAGCAAGGTGCGGTGAATTTTCGAGCGACTGACTCAAGCCAGCATCGCAGAGAATTTCCGCCGTCTGTCGGGCGCGCACCAGCGGACTGGTCAACACCTGATCAAACCGAATGCCCAGCGCGTGCAGCCGTTCAGCCACCTGCTGGGTCTTGTGCATCCCCTCCGGCGTGAGCGGTCGCTCGTCGTCGTTGGCATAGCTGCCAGACTCACCGGCCAGTCCGTGACGAATCAGAAACAGTTCGATAGCCATAGCGTTTAGGCGTCGTGGGTGCGCACCTAGCGGGCGCGATTGAGCGCAGTGACGCGCTCAGCGTTAGAGAACACATCCTCGCCTTGAAGCTGGGGTAGTGCGGGCTTCATCTCCATTTTCAGCACGTTTTCGACATTGATAAAGACGGTCTGCTCTGGTAGATTCACAATCCACCAGTCTTTTTTGAGTAAATGGCGGACTTCGAGCTGGGTGGTTTGGCGAGTGCCGTCGTCCTCAATAGGGGCGTAGAGGTTAAACGTCTCACTGGTGCCGTTGACGTAATGAAAGGTGAGCTGGGTATAGATCGACTCTTGGTATTCCATAGGATGGTTCCAGTAGTGAGTAGTGCAGCAGGATGGATGGCGGGTGTGAATGCTTCAATATTGCGCTGGTTTTGGGGAAATGGGTGCGAGTGTTTAAGGAATCTTCGTGTGGGGGCGATCGCCTCTGTCTCCAATAGCAAGCCGTTAGCAGGAACCCAGCAAATCGCCTGACGCTGCTAACGAGAAATGCTGGAACTGCCTAACCGTCAGACTGGGCTGGTGTCATGGTGCTCATCTGCTCTAGATCTAGCACCGTTGCCAGATCCGCCTCGCTCATCAGCCCCTTTTCCAGGACAATTTGCCGCAGCGACTTGCCCGTTTCCAGGGATTCTTTGGCGACGGCGGCGGCATTGAGATAGCCGATGTGGGTGTTGAGCGCGGTAACGAGGGCGAGGCTGCCTTCGGCATAATAACGACAGCGATCGCTATCTACCACAATGCCTTTCAGCCCCTTTTCCGTCAGCGCGGCGATCGCCCTTCCCAAGATTTCAATGCTCTGGATCAGGCTGTAACCCAACATCGGCATCATCACGTTGAGTTCGAGCTGGCCCGCCTGGGCAGCGAGGGCGATCGCCGTGTCGTAGCCCATCACCTGAAAACACACCTGGGAAATCATTTCCGCCATCACGGGGTTATATTTTCCCGGCATGATGGAGGAACCGGGCTGCACGGGCGGCAGTTGAATTTCCTTCAGTCCCGTTTTGGGGCCAGAATCCATCAGCCGCAGGTCGTGGGAAATTTTCACCAAATCTTGCGCCAGGTTGCGAACCGCACCCGACACCGCCACAAACGGAGCCATGCTCTGCATCGCCGCCATCAGGTGCGGCGCAGAGGTGAGCGGTTTGTTGATTAAAGTAGAGAGAATTTCGGCAGCGCGGAAGCGGTATTGCGGGTGCGTGTTCATGCCCGTGCCCGCCGCACTGCCGCCCAGCCCCAAAACAGTCAGGTCTTTTTCGGCAAACTGAATCCGCGCCAGGTGATCAGACAGAATCTGCGCCCACGCGCCGAAGGTGTCGCCCATGCGGACGGGCACGGCGTCTTGC
Organism: Cyanobacteria bacterium J069; assembly: GCA_003695655.1. Lineage (GTDB taxonomy): Bacteria > Cyanobacteriota > Cyanobacteriia > Elainellales > Elainellaceae > Thermoleptolyngbya. The sequence continues at coordinate 5,509 of RFIF01000302.1, read as the reverse complement.
AGGTGGGTGCGGCCCGATTTCACGACATCCTGATATTCCACTGCTTTTGCCTGGAGCGCGGCGATCGCCCCCTTCAGCCCTGGATAGAGCGATCGCTCCAGCGCCAGCAGCCCGCCAATGCGAATCGCCGTAGGAATCACGTCGTTCGTAGATTGCCCGTAGTTTACGTGATCATTCGGACTGACGCGAGCGTAGTTACCCTTCTCGTCGCCCAAAATTTCCAGTGCCCGGTTGGCCAACACCTCGTTCACGTTCATGTGGTGCGACGTGCCCGCCCCCGCCTGATACACATCCACCACAAACTGGTCGCGCAAATTGCCCGCCAGCACTTCATCCGCCGCCTGCGCGATCGCCCGGCTCAGCTCAGGGGAAATGCAGCCCAGTTCCCCGTTGGCGATCGCCGTGGCTTTCTTAATCAGCAGGCAAGCATCCACATAGGTCGGCAGTGGCTTTAGCCCGCTAATGGGAAAATTTTCAACGGCCCGCAGGGTCTGAATGCCGTAATACACCTCGTTGGGAATCTGCTTTTCGCCCATCGAGTCACGCTCTGTCCGAAAATCCGCCATATCACCCGTCATTTCACGTAATTTCCCGCTATGAAATCCTTAAGACCTTGGGCATACTAGCTCTTAACAGGGTGCATCGGCGAGATTTAGAACTTCATCATTATGAATGAAACGGTTGGGGAAACTAAACGCCCATCTCAGGAGATGTTGATAAAAAGCTGATTTTGCAATTCTGGCTCACTGTAATTGATTAAGTTAATTGATTAAGTTTCTGCCTGATTTAATTAATTAGTTTGATGCTAGAAGCAAAGTCTTTGCTAACCACGCAGCCTCTTAACCAGATGGCGTGATGACTTAATGGTGCTATGAGTCAGACGCAAGATCAAATCCACGAACAGACCCAGGAACACACGCAAGATTTGAACACCTGGCTAGACCAGGGGACGGCGCTTTACGACGTGGGTCGTTATGAGGGCGCTGTGGCTCGGTTTGACCGACTGTTGCAGCAACAGCCCGACCACCCCGAAGCCTGGATGAAACGGGGCTTTGCGCTACATGCGCTGGAATATGATGAGGAGGCGATCGCCAGCTTTGAGCGGGCCCTGCGGCTCAAGCCGAAAAACGCGCTGGCGTGGCATGGCAAGGGCATAGCTCTGGCGCGGCTAGAGCGCTACGAAGAAGCCGTCGCCAGCTTTGACAAAGCCATCAAGTTTGACCCTGCCGACGCAAAAGCCTGGTATAACCGGGGGTATGCTCAAAATCGGCTGTATCGCTATCGGGAGGCGATCGCCAGCTTTGACAAGACAGTGGAACTGCGGCCCAACAACTATCGCGCCTGGTATAACCGGGGTTTGTCTCTGGGGGCGCTGCGCCGCTATGACGAAGCCCTGACCAGCCTGGAAACTGCCGTCACAATTAAGCCCAGTTGCTACTATGCCTGGAGCTATCGGGGCATTGTGCTGGTGAAACTGGAACGCTTTGAGGAGGCGATCGCCAGCTTTGATCAGTCGCTTCAGTGCAAGGAAGACAACCCCGAAGCCTGGTATGGCAAGGCTTGCGCCCGCAGCCTCCAGGGAGATTTGGAGCACACACTCCGCAATCTACATCGGGCAGTCGTACTCAGCCCCAATCTTTATCGCGTTATGGCCCAAACCGACGCCAGTTTCGACAATGTGCGCCACAGTCCCGAGTTTCATTCCCTTCTGGGAGACTAATTTGGGAGACTAATCTGGGAGACTAAACTTTAGGAAGACTAAGCTCCTGCCTTCCGGCTAGACTGTTTTAGCAGTGCAGGAGCCATAGTTTGCGCCCATCAGACCTATAAACGCTCTCCAGTAAACGCCTTCCAGACGGCTCTTGGCTAGCTATCACTGGAAGGCTTTTTAATTGCTGTACTTCTTAATTGCTGTACTTCAATCGCCAAAAACCGCCAAAAATCGTCGAAAGTTTTGCCCAGACGTTTTGCCCAGACGGTTTTGCCCAGACGTTTTGCTCAGAGCGTCATTCGAGGCGGCTGTTGCTTTGTGTATGGCGCGTCAGTGGCGATCGCCACTGGTCTGCAAGCATAGTGTAAGGGCGCGAGTCTACTGGCACGGGTTTACCGCTACTTGGTTTACCGCTACTTATTTACTACTACTTGTGTACCGCCCCTTATTTGCCAGTTACTTACCCCATACCCTAGCAGCGCTCAGAAATTTTAATCAATTTGCTCTTTACGCGCGGGTAAGGAGACTATACGCTTTATTCATAGCCTCAGGTCTATGCAGAACTTAATATTTATAGATTTTAAACTATAGACTTTAAGCTATGAGTTTCATTAAATCGGCCCATCTCCTGCATTGCTACCCCGATTCACCCTATGCAAATCACGAACCAAATTCACTTTCGCAACTTGCAGGGCGACCTCTTTGGAGGATTAACCACTGCTATCGTCTCATTGCCGCTCGCTCTAGCCTTTGGCGTGGCGTCTGGCGCAGGGCCAGTTGCTGGCCTCTATGGCGCGGTCTGCGTCGGCTTCTTTGCGGCGCTGTTTGGCGGCACGCCCACCCTGATTTCTGAGCCTACTGGCCCCATGACGGTGATCATGACAGCTATCGTGGCTTCGATGACGGCAGCCAATCCAGAAAGCGGTTTGGCTATGGCGTTCACCGTTGTCATGCTGGCCGGTATTGTCCAGATCTTGTTTGGCATTTTCAAGCTAGGCAAATACATCACGCTTATGCCATACAGCGTGATTTCAGGTTTCATGTCCGGCATCGGCGTCATCCTGGTGATTTTGCAGATTGCGCCATTTTTAGGACAAAAGGCTCCTAAAGGTGGCGTATTGGGCACGGTGACGGGGCTACCGACGCTATTGGCAAACATCAACCCCGCAGCGGCGATCTTGGGCGGGCTGACGCTGGCAATCATCTTTTTGTGGCCGCGCAAGCTCAAGCGATATGCGCCGCCGCAGCTTGTGGCGTTGATTGTGGGCACGCTGGCCTCGCTGCTGCTGTTTCCGGGCGCAGAGGTTCCTCGCATTGGCGAAATTCCGATGGGTTTGCCCACGTTGCAAATCCCGACTTTTACGCCGGAACTGATGACAACGATGCTGGTGAATGGGGTCATGCTGGGCATGTTGGGCTGCATCGACACTCTGCTCACGGCGGTCATTGCAGACAGCCTGACTCGCACAGAGCATGATTCCAATAAGGAGTTGATTGGGCAGGGCATTGGCAATCTGGTGTCGGGCCTGTGCGGCGGGTTGCCGGGTGCAGGCGCAACCATGGGCACCGTGGTGAATATTCAAACAGGTGCCAGAACGGCGCTATCGGGACTGACGCGAGCGGCGATTTTGCTGGTGGTGGTGCTGTGGGGTGCACAATATACGCGGGCTATCCCGATGGCGGTGCTGGCGGGGATTGCGCTGAAGGTGGGTCTAGATATTTTGGACTGGAGCTTTTTGAAGCGATCGCACAAAGTATCCACTCGCGGCTCCATCATTATGTATGGTGTGTTGCTGCTGACGGTGTTTGTAGACCTGATTGTGGCGGTGGGTGTAGGCGTGTTCATTGCCAACATCCTGACGATTGATCGTCTCAGCGAATTGCAGTCTCAAGAGGTCAAAGTTATCAGCGATACAGATGATGATGTGGTGCTGAATGAGGAAGAAAAGCGGCTGCTGGATGAGGCCGGCGGGCGGGTGCTTTTGTTTTATCTCAGCGGGCCGATGATCTTTGGCGTGTCGAAGGCGATCGCCCGTCAGCACAATGCCCTGAGCGACTGCGATGCGCTGGTGATGGATCTGAGCGATGTGCCCCACATGGGCGTCACTGCTTCGCTGGAAATTGAGAACGCCATCCGCGATGCAGTGGAAAAGGGTCGTCAGGTCTACCTGGTAGGTGCTGAGGGCAAGGTAAAGCGTCGTCTGGAAAAGCTGGGTGTGTTTGATCTGCTACCCCAAGACCACGTGCTTGGCGATCGCACCGAAGCACTCCGCAGTGCCGTTGGGGGCGTAAGTAGCTATCCCAGTAGCATCATCCGGCCTCATCTGTCCTGATCAGGGGGTCAGGACTACAAAGTCTGGTGGAAACATAACCATCAGAACAAAATACCCCCCCGGAGTCGCAGAGGCTCCAGGGGGTTTCTTGTACACAAGCCGTATAGACAATCTTGGATGAGACGTGGATGAAACGCAGTAAATTGCTTGACGCACTCTCAAATTAGAGTAGCAGCGCGATAGTTAGAGTAGCAGCGCGATCGCCCTCTTATCAGGCTACTTACTGCTCGCTCTCTTCGGATCGGGCGATCTGCGTCGGCATCTGAGCGGTTTGCTGGCCGCTATACATCGCCCGCAGCACCAGCGCCGGGTCTACCCAGTTGTTGTCGTATTTCAGGCCCCAGTGCAGGTGGGGGCCGGTGGTGCGTCCGGTCATGCCCACACGGCCCACACGCTGCCCTGCGTATACAGTTTGCCCTTCATAAATCTGGATACCCCCCGCCCGATCGAGCATCGAGCGGCGGCCGCCTGTGCGATCGACCCGGCCTTCCATGTGGCAATAGATGCTGAGCCAGCGCCCGGCTTCCACCACAACGGAGGTGCCACAGTTGGTGTCGTCCGTCACTTCAACGACGACGCCCGTCGTCCAGGTGCGGAGGTAGCTGCCCTGGGGTGCAGCCATATCTAACCCGTAATGAAATTCGCTGTAGTTGTAGCCTTCAATCGATCGACGATAGCCAAAAGGGGATGTGTAGGCCTGAAACTGTTCCAGTGGGAAGGAGACATTGCTCCATTCGTTGCGAGCAACCTGAGCCACATCGATTGAGGAGACTCCCTTGGCTTGAGCGCCGGGTTCTCCCACGCTAATGGCATTTATAGTTGTTTCGGTATTTTTGGGCTGGGTTTGAGTGGCCTCAGCAGCGTTGCCAGCTTGTCCCGCTGTGGGGTTGATCGGCGGGGCAGCGGCCTCAGGCTGGGGCGATCGCCGCAGGGACGGAAACAGGCGGGGCTGGCTGGTTGTGGGGGCTACACCACTGGTTGAAGATTCACCAAGCTGCGGCGCGAAGTTATTAATAGAAGCGTTACTGGGAGAGGCTTGTAAAGCATTCTGAGTAGCCAGGACATTCAAAGAACGGGCTTCACTCATTTTCTGATGGGCTTCTACCACAACAAGCAGGGAAAGAGCCGTGCCAGCGGTCAACAAATATTTTCCTAAGCTGTTTGCAACTTCTCTCATGTCGGCAATGGGTACGAGTCCAATTCGGTTTCCTATCCCTTACAACCGCCAACATCGTACATCAGAACAAAATGATTGAATTAAAAATTTTCTATCAAAACGTCATCCCCCATGTGGGTAATTGATGAAGTCTGAGGGTATGAAAAATGGGGGTTCAGGATAGTTGGCACTCTTCAGAATTCCCCGATTTCACAGCAAAAGCGCACATTTTTAAATCAGGAGTCAAGGCACGTTCAAAACGTTAGTTCAATTGTACTATACAAAAGTTTAATTCACCCTCATGTGGGG
>RFIF01000301.1 GCA_003695655.1 Cyanobacteria bacterium J069 | reverse complement strand
CTCTCCCCCTCTCCATCACTCCCCCTCTTCATCACTCCCCCTCTCCCCTCACCGCAGGCGAAATAGCAAAAACTGCGTCACCTGGAGCGGGTTGAAGTTGTCGTCGCTGACCAGCAGCAGGCTGGTGGAACCGTCGGGTAGGCGGGGGCCGAGGGTCATGGCTTCCAGGTTATCCAATCGGATACCTAGGTCGCCCAGATTCAGCAGGAGGCGCTTGCGGACAGGCTGGATGCCCCTCAGGTCGCCCTGGAGGGCGGGCATTGCAGCGGTGTCGGTGGCGTTGCCCATCACCATTTGGAACAGGTGCGCCGTCACGCCAGCCTGTAGCGTAAAGGCCCGCTCCAAACTAAGGAACTGTCCACCTGCGTCGATCGCCAGCAGTTCGGTCAGTCCCGGTTCGCCCTGCTCTGGCGACAGCACCTCGCGGTAATAGAGATGCTCTGCCAACAGCCCCGCCTGGTCGTCGCCAATCAGATAATGCAGCAGGCGCAGGGGCGGTAGTTGCTCCGCCGGGCCGACTTCTTGATCTTGGATCAGCGCTGACTCTGTGGCGGCAAACAGGCGAAACGGCTCCAGGTAGCCTGATGTGCCGAGGGCGCTGGGGTCGGGTGTGAGCGACTCAAACCCGAGGTTCTCCTGCACGCCACGGGGCTGTTCGTCGGCAGCGGGCGGCAAATAGCGCTCTGGAATTCTCAGACGAGATTTTCGGCGGCCGGTTTCCAGATCGAACTCGTCGATAGAGGGCGGAATGCGCTGGCTGGGAATGCCCTCGCTGGCGATGTAGAGGGTTTGGCGGGGGGTGAGGGCGATCGCCTCTGGGTCAATCGTTCCCGTGGCAAAGGGGCTGCCGTCTTCATCTAGCAGCGGCGTCATGGACTCAATCTCGACGGAGCCGATGCGGGGATTCGCGGCGTCTGCCTGATCCAGATTTAGCTTGAGCGTGTAGAAACGGGCGGGGCCGTAGGTGCTGCGGTCGTCGGAGAGAGCATAGAGGCGATCGCGCTGGCGATCGTAGGCTAAGCCCGACAGGCCCCCCACAGGCGCGCCGTCAAAGTCCTGCGGCGGCAATCGATATTCACCCAAAAATTCAACTGATAGCGGCAAAAACAGCCGCTCTTCTGCATTGACGCGGGGCAGGGCGCAACTGGCGGTTCCCAAGAGCAGCCCAATCAGCACGATGAATCCCAGAACGCGCAGCCGATTCCATTGCGGGAAGGGTGGCTGGAAGCCAGAATCCGAACGGAAAATACCGAAACGCATAGCAAAAAATGACGAGCGCGGCTAGCAGCAGCATAGCGCACTCGTTTGCCATTCATGTCTCTGTCTGGGCCACCACATTGAGAAGATTGGCGGCTAGGTGAGTGAGTGGATTGCCGTGCGCTGGTGATTGGGGCTGTGGGTTGCCGTTGCCAGCCCAGGCGCAGGGACTTCTGTGTTGAAGCGATAGCCGACGTTGCGAACCGTCTGAATCAGGTTTGGCTGACGCGGATCGACCTCGATCTTCTTGCGCAGGGACAAAACGTGAGTGTCCACCGTGCGGTGATTGTCGATGGCGTCGGGCCAGGCTTTGCGGAGCAGCTCCGAACGGCTGAGCGGCAGCCCGCCCGCCTGTGCCAGGACGTAGAGCAGGCTAAATTCTTGCGGCGTCAGGTCGATTAGCTCGTGCTTTAGGTGAACCCGGCGCTGCACCAGGTCAATCTTCAGATCGCCGTAGTCTAGAATGGCGGGCGCGATGGTGGGTCGGCTGCGGCGGGTCAGCGCTTCCACCCGTGCCAAAAATTCCTGCATCCCAAAGGGTTTGGTTAAGTAGTCGTCTGCCCCTGCCCGCAGCCCAGACACAATGTCGGATTCGGCGCTGCGGGCTGACAGGATCAGCACAAAGGGCTGGCTCTGCTGACGCAACCACCGACAAAACTCCAGGCCGTTGCCGTCGGATAGGTCTGAATCGAGCACCACAAGCTGAGGCTGGCGATTCAAATAGACATCTTTGGCTTGCTGCAAGCTGGCAGATTGATAGACCGAATAGCCAACCTGCTGGAGGTGCCACCCGAGCAGCGATCGCAAATGGGGATTCCCCTCAACAATTTGAATGCAGACAGCGCTCACAATGTCTAGCTGATAGTACAAGTTGCTCCTAAACCTAACAGAGCGCTTGTCAAGATTTTGTAACCACTGCTACGGGCGACCCGACTCAAGGCTTGACAAACGGCCTTTTATAGGGAAAACTTCGTCGAGCCGCTGTTTTCTCGGATCAGTTCAAGCATCTTTAGTTCAAGAGTCTTTGCAGAATGGGGGCGATCGCCCTGCATCTAGCCTAGTCTGACGGGGTAAAATTGGGTAGAGCACTGCATCCCTTTCCTATGCTTCAGGACGCCCAAATTATCCGGTTTTACCAACGGTTAACCGACGCGCTCAATGATCAGTGGCAGCGGGGCTACCGCTTTGATGAGCTGCGGTTATATCTCGATGGATATCTTGCCGCCCTTCGGCATTCCAATGTCGTGGAACCCTACCTGATTCACCAACTCGAAGAGGAAGCCACGCGCTATCTCTATGACCCGTCTAGCTTCATCGAGCCACAGCCCCAGCCAGAGGTTGATTTCTACTAAACTCACGTTTACACACCCACTTTAGCCAGGGCTTTGCCTTGGCAGGTGCAGAATGCCGACCCCTCTTTTGGAGCGCGTGCGAGGCTGTCTGCTGGGCTTGGCCGCTGGCGATGCCGTTGGCACTACGGTCGAGTTTCAGCCACGCGGCTCGTTTCCCCCGATGACTGACATGGTAGGCGGCGGCCCGTTTCGGCTGGCGCGGGGACAGTGGACTGACGACACCTCAATGGCGCTCTGTCTGGGGACGAGCCTGGTCGAGTGCGGCGGGTTTGATGCAGACGACCAGATGCGCCGCTACTGCGACTGGTTTGAGCAGGGCTACCTCAGCAGCACGGGCACCTGTTTCGACATTGGCAACACGACCCAGCAGGCGCTGCGAGCCTACCAAGCTTCTGGCAATCCCTTTAGCGGCTCCACCAGTCCCAGCGCGGCGGGCAATGGCTGCCTGATGCGGCTGGCTCCGGTGCCAATTTTTTACTTTCCCGATGGCGATCGCACGCGACATTTTTCGGGCGAAAGCGCCCGCACTACCCACGGCTCAGCAGAATGCATCGCCGCTTCGCAGCTATTTGGCGACATCTTGCATCGTGCTTTAGCAGGCGCAAGCAAAGCTGAAATTCTATTGGAAAGTGACCCGGACTGGTTTGCCGAAGACGCGGTGAGGGCGATCGCCCAGGGCACCTATCGCGACAAACCCATCGACCAGATCCACGGCACGGGCTACGTCATCCAAAGCCTGGAAGCTGCCCTCTGGTGCTTTTGGACGACGGACACCTACGAGCAGGCGATTCTCGCCGCCGCCAACTTGGGCGACGATGCCGACACCACCGCCGCCATCTGCGGGCAGGTGGCGGGCGCATTTTATGGCGAGTTGGGCATTCCGTCCCGCTGGCTGGAGCCGCTGACGCTGCGCGACGAAATTGGGCAACTGGCGGAAAGGCTGATGGCAAGCAAAATCTAACTATCGACTGTCTTAGGAGGAAGAAGACTTCCTAATTACACGTAAGCAGCCTCATTTGAGCATTCTTTGAGAAGCTTTAGAAGCAATCAGCTTCACCAAGTCCTGAGATAAAGTATAAGTAATCGCTCAATCAGAAGCTTTATTCAAGATGTCTTCAACTGATTTATCCTGGCTCAAGCAAGGACAGCAGCACCTCCAGCAGGGCGACCCTGCCGCTGCCTTAGAATACTTTGCGCAGGCTGTTGTTACCGATCCACAGAATGCAGAAGCCTGGTACAAAAAAGGCAACGCTTTGTACGCCTTACGGCGATACGATGAGGCTGTTGATAGCTATGGTCAAGCATTGAACATCAGACCGGATTAGCATGAAGCACTCCTAGGCAAAAGCAAGACGCTGTTAGCCCTATGGGTACACAAGGAGGCCTCTGCCAGTCTCAGCAAAGCACAGAGCCTTAACCCAAATCGTTATAGAGGAGTTTACAGAAATTCCCTCGGCAGCTATGCCCGACTAACTCGAGTGTCAACTAAAGCAGCCAATCCCAGCTCCCCTGATCGAAATTACCCTCCCGAGAAATATATTAACGTTGAGGAACTTATTGAACCGCTGCTGAAGCAGATACTTGACACGTCCACTCCACTACACACGTCCACTCCACTACAATTCAGTGAATTGTCTAAGATAAAGCCTTCTCGAACGAGTAGCGCAGTCAAGTCCCGAAGCAACTTTTGGGAACGTGGCGATCGCGTCATTGCGCTGGGTTCAGGTGGAGCATTCCTGGGGGCATTAATAGCCCAATTACCGGGAGCCGTTATTGGAGGAGTCATAGCCACTCTCTTTGCCTGGTTCACTTATTCTTCCAAGGTTCATCCTAAAACTGAATCCGTCTTAGATGAGCAACAAGGTTGATATCTTTACTGTCTGGCTTTTATCAGCAGCTATTGTTTTTATCAGCAGCTATTGTAACGATCGCCCTTGTTGTCCATCGACGACGTACCAAAACTGGAAAGCCTATTCTAGAGTTCAATGAGCTAGCCGCTCTTATGTTGGCTCTGCTAGGCTGTATTGCTGGTCTTCGAGTTGTTTACTTTGCTTCCTCAGCTGAGATCGGTGAAAAGCTAGAGTCTCTTGTGGATTTCGGCGGAAGGGTTTGCGTGGTTATCGGTGGAGTTGCAACCCTCTGGTTTGCTGTCAAAGAAATTGGGAACCTTTTCAGACAATAGGGCGATCGCCCCCAACCCCTAATCACTGCATATTGCTCAGCTTAATCCGCGGATCAACCGCCTTCAGCAGCAGGTCGGCTAGCAAATTGCCGATGATCAGCATCGCCGCGCCCATCATCAAGCTCGCCATCACCAGATACAAATCCTGTGCCGTAATCGCCTCCAGAATCAGCCGCCCCAGCCCCGGCCAGTTAAAGAAATTTTCCACAATGAACGAGCCGCCCAGCAGGCTGGCAAACTCGAAGCCCAGCAGCGTCACCAGCGGGTTCAGGGCATTGCGCAGCGCGTGGACGTAAATCACCCGATTTTCCGGCAGACCTTTGGCGCGGGCGGTTTGAATATAGTCCTGCCGCAGCACGTCCAGCAGTTCGCCCCGCGTGATCCGCTGAAGCTCCGCAAACCCGACCAGGCTCAGCGCCAGCGTGGGAAAAATCATGTGCCAGGCGATATCCAGCACCTTGCCAATCGGCGTCAGGTCGGCGTGGTTGATGCTGGTCATGCCGCCCACGGGCACCAGCGGCGAGAGCTGCTGTGCCAAAAACAGCAGCAGCAGCCCCATAATCAGCGCGGGCATCCCCTGACCGATATAGCTGACCACGCGAAAGATGCGATCGATCAGCTTGTTCTGATGCACTGCGCCGATAATGCCCAGCGGCAGGGCGATCGCCCAGGTAATCACCAAAGAGGCGATCGACAGCAGCAGCGTCGCCGGAATCCGCTCCCACAGCGGCGAGGTCACCGGCCGCTGGGAATAGATAAAACTAACGCCAAAATTGCCTCGGGTGAAAATCTGCCCAATCCAGCGGAAATATTGCTCAATTGGCGACTTATCTAGCCCAAACTGCTCCCGAAACGCATTCAGCGTGTCTTCCGAAATCTGTGGATTTTGGCGCAGCGTGTCCAGATAATCTCCGGGTGCAAGCTGAATGATGAAAAAGCTCAGCGCCGACGCCAGCAGCAGCGTCAGCAGCCCCTGAAGCAGCCGTTTCACCACATAGCCAACAGTTTCGCTGGCAAAGAACCGTCGAACCTGACCCAGCCCTTCCGAAAATCGCTGCTGTGCGGAAGCCGTATCGCGAGAAGTCATAGCTGCCCTGCCTAACCTGAGCTTAATATTCCACCAGGGTAACAACTGGAACATCGGGCAGCTTCTTGCGCCCCTCTAGCCCCGTTAGCTCAATAATGAACCCAAATCCCGCCAGTTCGCAGCCCGTGCGCTCCACGAGTTGAGCGGTCGCGGCAGCAGTGCCCCCCGTCGCAATCAAGTCATCCACAATCAAAATGCGGGCGGGCGGCTCGGCCGCATCGCGATGAATCTCCAGGGCGTCGGTGCCATACTCCAGCTCATACTTGACTGAATGCACGGGAGCAGGCAGTTTTCCGGGCTTGCGGACGGGAATGAACCCGGCATCTAGCTTGTAGGCCAGCGGCGTGCCAAAGATAAACCCGCGAGACTCCATGCCAATGACATAATCCACCGACCAGTCTGCACAGCGCTCGGCCATCGCATCAATGGTGTAGCGCAGTCCTTCCGGGTCGCGCAGCAGCGTGGTGATATCTCGAAACATAATTCCTGGCTGCGGAAAATCAGGAATGTTACGAATTAGTGATTTCAAATCCATAAAAAGAGCTTCAACGCAATTAGGAGGTTAACAATAAAAAGTCATCCATCTGGTCTGGCGGGCGTTGGAGCAGAAAACCGCAGAGAAGACCGGACAGAAAACCGTAGAGAAAACCGCGCCAGAAATGAAACAACAAAGAAGGCGACAGAACAGGCAATAGAACAGCGCAAGTGAAGAGTGCAGAGAGATTGTAAACCGTTTGCATCGTCAGCAGACCAGATACCGCACCACTATTCCTCGCTAATACCGGAGTAATTTTCAAACCAGCCGCGTTTCCAGAAGTAAATCAACAGTCCTACTGAGGTCAAAATCATCAGCGCCCAGCAGAGCGGATAGCCCCAATACCAGTTGAGTTCGGGCATATTCCAGGGGGAGGTGTCGGGGTTGAAATTCATGCCATAAACCCCCGCGATAAACGTTAGGGGGATGAAGATGGAGGAAATCAGGGTGAGTTGTTTCATCAGTTCATTCATGCGGTTGCCAACGGAAGACACATATACATCCATCAGGCTCGACGCCACTTCGCGATAGGTTTCCACCATGTCCAACACCTGCACGGCATGGTCATAACAATCGCGCAGAGACATTTTGGCCTCATCCTGAAGCAGGTCTTCGCCATCGCGGATGAGGGCGCTGATAGCATCTCGCATGGGCCAGATAGAGCGGCGCAGATTAAGTAATTCTCGTTTGAGCGTGTGGATTTTTTGTAGGGTGGTGCGTACTGGGTTGGCGACGACTTCTTCTTCCAGTTCTTCTAGCTCTTCACCATAGTTTTCCAGGACTGGAAAGAAGCCGTCCACAATTGAGTCGAGCAAGCAGTAGGCGAGGTAGTCGGCTCCCCGGCTGCGAATGGCACCTTTGCCCAGGCGAATGCGCTCGCGCACAGGGCCAAAAGAGTCATATTCTGGCTCTTCCTGGACCGTGAGCAAATAGTTTTTGCCCAGAATAAAGCTCACTTGCTCAGTAAAGAAGCCGCGACCGCTGTCTTTCAGCGTCACCATGCGGGCAATCAGCAGGAGTTGGTCACCGTATTCCTCCACCTTGGGGCGCTGGGGCACGTTAACGATATCTTCCAGCACCAGCGGATGGAGGTTGAAAATATCGCCCAAACGCTTGAGTACATCCTCGCTGCCCAGTCCTTTCACGTCTATCCAGGAGATCGATTCGGCATCTAGATAAGGGGCGGCTTCTTCGGGTTCATTGATGGGGATGCGAGTTGCACTGGCTTCGCAGTAGTCGATCAGGGTAATGACCGGGGGCGGGGCGTCGTCCTCGATGGTGAGCGTTCCTGGCAACGCGCCGGGTTCGTGGTAAGAGTACTCCAGATAGGGGTTATCGTCCTCTTCTTCTGCGGTTAGTCCTTCTACAAAGAAGGCGCGGGATAGAGTCTCGGAGGTAAGTTGCCCAACTTTGCCATGGGAGTATTTGGTCTGAGAATTGGAAGGTTTGGCTGCCATGTTCTAATCCTGAGCGTTGGGATCTGGCGGAGGAGGGCTGAATGCTGGTGGAAACGAAAAGACCCCACACAGCACCGCAAAAAGCATGAGTAAAGCATACTCCAGGTCTGTCAGTCCGCCTACTTGGGGGTTGGGGGTTAGGAGTTGAGGGTTAGGGGTTGGGGGTTAGGCAGTGCT
>RFIF01000300.1 GCA_003695655.1 Cyanobacteria bacterium J069 | reverse complement strand
CGTAATCCCACCACCCGTCACCCCATCCCCCAACCCCCCTCACCTCATGCACCTTATCCTTTGTCACACAACCGCCGACTTCGACACGCTGGGCGCGGCGGTCGGGCTATCGCGGCTGCGGGCAGGGGCGCGGATCGTGCTAACAGGGGGCAGCCATCCAGCGGTGAAGGAATTTTTGGCGCTGCATCGAGATGAATATGCGCTAATTGAGCGGCGGGCCGTGAACCCGGAGAACATTCGGACGATCGCCATTGTCGATACCCAATGGCGCGATCGCCTGGGCAAGGCGGCGGAATGGCTCGATTTGCCTGTGGATATCATCGTTTATGACCATCACCCAGAGGGCGGTGGCGACATTCCTACCAAAACGCAGCAGGTGGAAGCCGTCGGCGCGACGACGACGCTGATCGTAGAAGCGTTGCAACAGCAGCAAATCGTGCTTACGCCGGCCGAGGCGACGGTGATGGCACTGGGAATTCACGTCGATACCGGATCGCTGACCTACGACCACACGACTGTGCGCGATGCGGCCGCGCTCACCTGGCTGATGCAGCAGGGAGCCAGCGTGCAGGCGATCGCCGCCTATGTGGAACCCGGACTATCGCCGCAGCTTCAAGACTTGCTGGCGATCGCTCTTGACAATTTGCAGACCGAAACGGTGCAGGGTTATGCGATCGCGTGGGTGCTGCTGCCTGTCGCGGAATATATTCCAGGACTATCTAGCCTGGCCAGCCACCTGACGACACTCACCGAGAGCGACGTGCTGCTGCTGGCGGCGCACTACGTCCGGGCCGCAGCGGGAGAATCGACAGAACCACCGGGCGAGGCTCGGCTGACGGTAATTGGGCGCAGCCGCAGCGCATTGGCAGACCTGAGCGCTCTGTTCAAACCACTCGGCGGGGGCGGCCATCCTACAGCAGCGGCGGTGACGCTGCGGACAGCCGATCCACAGGTGGCGCTAGCAGATTTGGTAGGGCGGCTGCGAACCAGCATTCCTGCGCCGCCCACCGCCCGCAGCCTGATGTCGTCGCCTGTCCGCACCATTCGCCCCGACACCACCATTGCCGAAGCCCAGCGGATTCTCCTGCGCTATGGGCATTCGGGCTTGTCGGTTGTGGATGAGCAGGATCGGCTGGTGGGCATCATTTCTCGCCGCGACCTGGATATCGCGTTTCACCACGGCTTTGGGCACGCCCCAGTCAAGGGCTACATGACCACGAACGTCAAAACCATTGCGCCCAGCACGCCGCTGCCAGATATTGAGTCGCTGATGGTGACCTACGACATCGGGCGGCTGCCCGTACTGGAGGGCGGGCGGCTGGTAGGCATCGTGACGCGGACGGACGTGCTGCGGCAGGTGTGGCAGCAGCGCGAATCGGAAGCGCTAAACGGCGCGACTGGACGCGGCGGCCTGTGTCCCTTGCCGGATACGGTCTGGGAGATGTTGGGCGATCGCCTCGTACCGGCACTCTGGGACATTTTGCGAGACACGGCCGACCTGGCCGCGGCACGGGGATGGCAGTTGTATATGGTGGGCGGGTCGGTGCGCGATCTGATGCTGCAAACGGATGGGCCGCTGCTGCTGCCAGATATTGATCTGGTGGTGGATGGCTTTCACCAGGCGGCGGATCAGGCGGCAGGCGTGGAACTGGCGCGATCGCTCCAGGAACAGCATCCCCAATCGCGGCTCCAGGTGCACGGCAAGTTCCAAACCGCCGCGCTCACCTGGCATCACCATCCCCAGCTCGACTCCCTCTGGATCGACATCGCCACCGCCCGCACCGAGTTCTATCCCTACCCGGCGGCAAATCCAGAGGTCGAAGCCAGCTCCATTCGACAGGATCTCTATCGCCGCGATTTCACCATCAACGCAATGGCGATTCGCCTGACGCAACCGCGCCGGGGGGAACTACTCGACTTTTTTGGCGGCATTTTGGATTTGCGCGATCGCCAAATTCGCGTCCTCCATGCCAACAGCTTTATCGAAGACCCCACCCGCATCTACCGAGCCGTGCGCTTTGCCGTGCGCCTCGGCTTTACGATCGACCCGCAAACCGAAGCGCAAATTCGCCATGCGATCGCCAGCGGCGTCTATTTTCGCATTCAGGCAGCAATGGAAACGGTTCCAGCCCTGCAAACTCGGCTGCGGCGAGAGCTGAAATATATCCTGGAAGCGCCCTACTGGAAAACGGCAATCCTGAAACTGGCCGACCTGGACGCGCTGCGCTGCCTCCACCCCGACCTGACGCTGGATACCGAACTCTGGCGGCAGCTTCGTCTGGGCGATCGCTGGCTGACCCGGTTTGACGCTGACCATCGGCTAGAACACTGGCTGCTGCTGCTGGAAGTGGCGATCGCCCACCTGCCTGCCGATCGGTCAGAAAATAGCCAGAAACCTGCTGCCTCTAACGATCCCTCTAGCGTTCGAGCACGCATCGCCACCGGACTCCAGCTTCCTGCCGAGAGTATCCAGCGCCTTGCAAACCTGCACGCCATCGAAGCCGCATTAGCTGACCTTGATCAATTCATCCACCAGTCCACCGCACCCTTCCGCCCTAGCCAGATCGTGCGCTATTTTGCAGACTATGACCTGCCAACGCTGGCCCTGCTTACAGTGCGGAGTCCCCGCCGCCGCCGCCGCCTGATCTGGCACTACCTCACCGTCTGGTCGCAGGTGAAATCGCCGCTAGATGGCAACGACCTCAAACGCCTGGGCTACAAACCTGGCAAGCAGTTCAAACCAATGCTAGACAGGCTCCTGGCAGCAACGCTAGACGGTGAATTGAACGGCGATTTGGAAACCCTGCGCCAGCAGGCAGAACAACTCCTGGCGCAGCAGTTTTCCCAACTTTAGCCGCCTCCCTCCGGGACAATCCGGAGCACGCTAGCATGGGTTGAAATAGATGAAGTATTCTAAACAACACGACTCAACACGACTTAACAACACGACAGCACACCCCTCGCAACTGACCTACAGCAATGACTCTGACGGCTGGCACGACGCTGCAATACGGCAAATATTTGATTCAGTCCGTTTGGGAACAAACTGATCTGGGCGTCACCTATCAGGCCTTTCATCTGCCGCTGGATCAGCCCGTGGTGCTGCAAGCACTGCTTGGGGGAGAGGGCGATCGCCTCGAAGACAACATCCTCCGCCAACAGTTTCTGGCAGAGGTGCGCCGCGTGTTTCGGCTGAAAAAAGCCGACCGCCCCCGCATTTTAGATTGCTTCGTCGAATTTGAAGTGCCCTATGTAGTGCTAGACGTGAGGGGCGATCGCCCCGTGCTAATCGGCGAATACCGAAATCTGCCCCGGCTGCAAGACTGGCTGACGGCTGGCGAACCGGGCGAAAGCAAACTTCTCGACACGAAGCACGCTCCCGACCCCTCCGGCGCTGCTGATTTGGGCGCTGCGAATCTAGACGCTGCCGAGCGGGCGATCGCGGCTTCAGCCCCAGCTCCGTCTCTGGAAGCGTCCCGCTCACCTGGCAGGGAAGCCAGCACTCCGGTCGGCAATTCATCTGGCCATTCATCTGCGGAAAAACCCGCTGAGATTACTCCATCCACCCTCCAAACCACTCTGCCAATGGCAATTTCTCAAAACGGCTCCGACAAAGCTGCGATTCCTGGTTCGTCCAAAGCTGAGACAAACGGTGGCAACGCCAGTCATGCTAATGGCAACAGTGGTAATTCAGCCCAGACCCTAACCGCCAATATTGCCAAGTCGCCCCAATCCACCCTTCCCAAATCCACCTCTGTATTGTCGCCATTGTCGCCATTGTCGCCTGCCGATACCGCACCCCACACGGGCCCTCAACGCATAGGCAAGACTCGCTGGCTGGTAGCATCGCTGCTACTAACTTCGATGGTTGCGGGGCTAGGCGGCGCGGCGCTAGGATGGGCGATTCGCAGACAGTCCCAAACTCCCAAGTCAACCAACACGCCCGCCCTGCTCGATCCTTTTGTCAATAACGAGCAGTCTTTTCCGCCGCTTGAGGGCTGGGTTGGGGATGACCCTGTCGGCAATTATCCACCCGGAGCATTATCAGAAGATATCCTGCCTGAAACGCTGCCCCAGCCAGAGCAACTCACAGAGCGATCGCCCCTCCGCGATTCGGCCCCCGTCCCCAGCCGTCGTCAGCTTGAGGAAAATTTCGCCGATCCGCTGCCTATTCCCGACGCCGAGCCAGATTGGGTCGCCCCTGACACAACTCCGGTCGAGTTGCCCAATCCTCCCCGCACCTCGGAAGTGCCCCAGTTTCCGCCTCCTGCCTACATAGCACCGGAACCGCCACCCGCCGTAGAGCCATTGCCCTCTTCAGAATTAATCCGCAAACCAAAGCTCAGCCCCGACGCCTCCGAAGTCGCCCCGCCCCGCCAAACCCAGTCTTTCGAGCAATCTCCGCCGCCACTCCCAGAGCCACCGCCCTAGCGAAAGCCCCACTCTAACAATCAGCTCTGACAATCCGTGACAGGATGGTTTTGGGCAAAAGATTTTGGAGAGCATCCCTGTTAACCGCAGACTAAATCGGGAAACCTGAAGAATGATACCCATAGCCAGGCTGGTCAATGTCCAAAACTGGTTCTCATATTTGGGGTCAGGATTTGACTGCTATGCCATTTGACTTTTTGCGTCTTCGCCTTAATTTAGGTCGTCTTTCCAGTCCGTCACGCGCTCCTTTTGTCAGTCTCCAATTCAAGCTCATGACAGGGTTCGCACTGGTCAGCGGCGGCGTGTTTCTGGGCTTATATGGCTGGTTCTATACCAATACGGTGCAGCGCTCTATGGAGGGCTTGCAGGGCGATATGGTGAATACCCTGGAGGGGGCGATCGCTGGCGTAGATACCGCTGAGTTTCTAACCCTGTCTCAGTTGCCAGCGCCCCAAGACGAGCCAGTTCCCACGCGCAACTCTTTCTACCAAAAGCATCAGCAGTGGCTCATCCGCATCCATCAAATTGAGCCGCGTGCGAATCCTTATACTCTGGTTAGAGGAACGCAGCCCTATGAAGCGCTGTGGATTGGCGATAGCCTGCGCGTCTTACAACCCCAGAACGCTACAAGCTTCCGTGAAAGCTATCTTGCCACTCCCGACAAAACCCGCCTCTATCAGGGATTTTCAGAAACAACGCTGACTTTACTGCCCTACACAGATCCATGGGGAAGCTGGATTTCAGCCTACGGCCCCATTAAGAATGCCCAAGGACAAGTCATCGGCGTTCTGGGCGTTGATTTTCGGGCTGATGAGGTGCATAAAGTTGAGCAGGAAATTCGCAGCACGTTGGCGATCGCCTTTGGCAGCACCTATGTTCTCCTCCTACTGCTGGTTGCCCTGCTGGCTCGCTTTTTTACCCGGCCCATCATCGAGCTGACCCAGGTTACTGAACAAATTAGTCAGGGCGAATATGATCGAGCGCTGACGCAGTTCCACCACGCCCAGTTGCAAGACGAAATTAGTCAACTGGCGAATAGCTTTGAGCGGATGGTAGTGCAGGTACAGCAGCGCGAAGCAGATCTGGAAAGCGCAAATAGCACACTCGAAGAACAGGTCCGACAGCGCACACAGGAACTGCAAGACAACAACTCCCATCTAGAAAATACGCTCCGAGAACTGAAAACAACCCAGTCTCAACTGATTCAAACCGAAAAGATGTCGAGTCTGGGTCAACTGGTAGCGGGTTTAGCTCATGAAATCAACAATCCCCTCAGCTTTATCCAGTCCAACTTGCTGCATGCCCGCGAGTATATGCAGCATCTGCTGGAAATGCTTCATTTGTATCAATCTCATCTGCCTGAATTGCCCGATGCCCGCCAGAAATCTGAAGAGTTGGGGCTAGAGTTTATCCAGGATGACCTGCCCAAACTGCTAGGGTCTATGCAGGTGGGCACTCGGCGCATTAGTGAAATCGTGCGATCGCTGCGAGTGTTTGCCCGTTTGGATGAATCCGAAATCAAATCTGTCGATCTACATGAAGGTCTTGATAGCGCTCTGCTCTTACTGAACAGACGCCTCCGGGGTACGCCCAATCGCGCCGACATTCGGGTGATTCGAGACTACGGCAACCTGCCGCTAGTAGAGTGCTACGCCGGACAGATGAATCAAGTCTTTATGAACCTCCTGAGCAACGCCATCGATGCGCTAGAGGTCATGAGAGAGCAACCTGATGAACACCACAGCAGTTTGTTAGACAAAGTTCGTGGTTCCGGTGACTGGGTTAATTGGGCAGACGATCCATCAGAAAAGCCATCAAAAACGCCATTCGGCAACCTATCAAGCAATCTATCAGGAGAAGCGTCAGACGAAATTCCGACAATCTGGATCAAAACCCGCTTACTGGCTAACGATCAGGTATCTATCTGTGTTGTAGACAACGGCATTGGCATGACAATGGACATCCAGCAGCGCATTTTTAATCCCTTCTTCACCACTAAGCCTGTCGGACAAGGCACCGGACTGGGGCTGGCCATCTGCCACCAAATCATCACCGAGCGTCATGGCGGCACGCTACGCTGTACTTCCTATCCCATCGAGGGTGCAGAATTTTGTCTTGAAATTCCCCTGCGGCTGGCATCACCCCAAACCCAAGAAACACAGATCTAATGAGGCTTCAGCCACAGCGCAAGCCTGAAAAACTGCACAAAAAACTAGCTGCCGAAGACTCTCATTTTTTGGAAAAGTCTCCGGCAGCTAGCCGCTTTAAGTTTTTGAAAAAATAAAGCTAGTCTTTATCCCGCGTAATCCGAGGTGGCTCACGAAAGGCGATCGCAAAAAATAACAGCCCCAGCGTGCAAACCAAAAGAAAAACGTAAATCAAGCTCTCCATGACATAGTCTCCTAAACTGCCTAGAGAAATCAGCACCAGATAGAAACCCAGTAAAGAGCGAAAATGCTGGAAGGAATGCAACTGATGCAAGCCGTTAAAGCTTTCATCCCCGTCCACAATCCCTCCAACAAATTTCCGCGCTTAAACTGCTTCCTTACGACGGGTAGACTTGTCACCCAACTTCTGGAACAAGCCCCACTCCACCTGCTCTTCCGACAGATCTGGGTCAATTCCAGCAAACACATCCCGGAACAGCGTCCGAGAGCCGTGCCAAATGTGACCAAAGAAAAACAGTAGCGCAAACACAGCGTGCCCGTAGGTAAACCAGCCGCGAGGGCTAGTGCGGAACACACCATCAGACTTCAGAGGCTCCCGATCAAACTCAAAAGGCTCACCAAGCTGCGCCTTACGGGCAAACTTCTTAACCTCTGCCGGATCTTCAACCACCTGACCATCCAAAGCACCGCCATAAATGGTCGCCGTTACACCAGCCTGCTCGAAGCTGTACTTCGACTCAGCCCGACGGAATGGAATATCCGCTCGAACCACTCCATCCTTATCGGTCAGGATGACCGGGAAGTTCTCGAAGAAGTTCGGAATTCGACGGACAAACAGCTCACGACCAGCAGCATCCTTGAAAACCGGATGCCCCAGCCATCCCTGAGCAATGCCATCGCCCTTATTCATAGGGCCTGTGCGGAACAAGCCACCCTTCGCAGGGTTATTGCCCACATAGTCATAAAATGCCAGCTTCTCCGGAATTCCTTCCCAAGCCTCAGCATAAGTCGCGCCATCTTCAACATCCGCTTGAACCCGGCGGCTAATTTCCTGCTGAAAATAGTTGCTGTCCCATTGATAGCGAGTTGGACCAAACAGCTCAATTGGCGTTGCAGCGCTGCCGTACCACATAGTACCAGCCACTACAAATGCTGCAAAAAACACAGCCGCGATGCTGCTCGACAGCACGGTTTCAATATTCCCCATTCGCAGCGCCTTATACAAACGCTCCGGCGGACGAACCGTTAGATGGAAGAGTCCAGCAATAATACCCACCACACCCGCAGCAATATGGTGAGCCACAATGCCGCCTGGATTAAACGGGTTGAAACCTTCAGGCCCCCAAGAAGGCGCGACAGGCTGAATGCTGCCCGTCAAGCCGTACGGATCAGACACCCACATGCCGGGGCCAAATAGACCCGTGAGGTGAAACGCTCCAAAAGAGAAACAAAGTAAACCCGAAAGAAAAAGATGAATACCAAACATCTTGGGCAAGTCCAGCGCTGGCTCACCCGTCCGAGGATCTCTGAATAGCTCTAGATCCCAATAAACCCAGTGCCAGCAAGCTGCCAAGAACAGCAGCCCTGACAGGACGATATGGGCAGCAGCAACACCCTCGAATGACCAGAAACCAGGGTTGACGGCTGTCTCACCAGTAATGCTCCAACCCGCCCAAGACTGAGTAACCCCTAAGCGAGCCATAAAAGGCATGACAAACATGCCCTGTCTCCACATTGGGTTAAGAACCGGATCACTGGGGTCGTAAATTGCCAATTCATACAACGCCATTGAACCGGCCCAGCCTGCCACCAGAGCGGTGTGCATCAGGTGTACAGCGATCAGGCGTCCTGGATCATTCAGAACCACTGTGTGTACGCGATACCAGGGTAGTCCCATCGACTACGCTCCTCCTATTACGTTTCAACGCCTTTTTGAGCCTTTTTATTAAGCTGCAAGATTACTAGTAAGCCTACCAGAATCAGGCAACATTATCCGTAGCAAACTGCTCAAAGTCCTGTGGATCAACGAAATGCAACACTCGATCTCCACACGCTTCGACAGTTTGACAATCCGTCTGTAAAAATGAAAGTGTATTAAAAAGTGTAACCAGTGCCTGAATGAGATGCAAGCAGTGGTTACAGGCGCATCGCGTAAGACGCAGGGATGGTATCGGACATGCCTAACATTAAGTTTATTAAAGAAAAACAAGAAGTTGTTGCGGCTGATGGAGCCAATCTCAGGTTCAAAGCGCTTGAGAATGGCATCGATCTCTATACCTTCATGGGCAAAATGATGAACTGTGGAGGGTATGGCCAGTGCGGTACCTGCATTGTTGAAGTTGTAGAGGGAGCAGAGAATCTCTCTCCGAGGACACCGGTAGAGCAACAAAAACTAAAAAAGCGGCCGGCTAATTATCGGCTTGCCTGTCAAACAATGGTCAATGGCCCGGTCAGCGTTGTCACGAAACCCAAGCCTGGCGAGAAAGTTGAGTATGAGGCCAATGTGTTCCAGCAAACTTCTTCAGCACCTGAGTCTGCGGCTCCGTCAGCAGAGAGCCGATTGTCCAGTGAGGATTCTGACCTCGCAAGTGCCGAACCGATCGCTTCAGGGAGTTCAGACTCGGAGACGGGAGATGCTGATTCATCGCCTGGCAAGCTGGAGACCGTTTGAGCCATTCTCAAGCCCCGGCTTTGCTGTATGCAGGCTTGTGCAACCCTGAGACTTCATGCAGTCCTATTGCAGCCCTGGAGATGTCAGTTTAGTTCTGGGGTGCACCATCAATTCACCTCAGAACCTTTGAGGAATCGGCACTATCGCGATCGCCCAAACAAACCAGGCGAGGATCTGAAACCCTTTAGAAATCTAATGTTGAGCAATGTTGAACCAGCATTTATGACAGCATTTGGCATCCAAAGCCTGTCTAGACTGGCTGATCTACTAAGCGCTTGCAACGGGGTGATATTCTGTAGTCTTAGAAGGTATATGTCTGGAGTTGCGTGGGAGGTTTAGCGTTATGGTTGTAAACGATCTTGGGTTTGTAGCAAGTCTATTGTTTGTGCTGGTGCCGACTGTTTTTCTGCTCATCCTCTATATTCAGACCGCTAGCCGCGAGGGCAAGCAGTCTAAATAGATGCGGACTAGATGCGGGCTACACCAGGTGCGGACTGCATTTAAGTTGCATACATTAAGTTGCATACGTTGAGTGATAGTGAGTGACAGCCATCTAGTTTTTCTTGACTAGGTTTTCTGAAGAGGCTAGAAGCAAGTGCTGAAAGCAGGCGTTTTCTAGTAATTGCTTTCTGAAGAATTGCCTTTTAGTCACCATGGCTACGGCTTGGGTTAAGAATGAGCTGCAACTTCCGCCAATGCAAGTGGCGCTTGCCAATGTAGTGTAGACCGTTGGCTTCTAATTTATAAGAACGCGGGCAGGTTTTCCTGACCGCTTTTTTTATGAGAAAGTCTGGACGACTCCTATCCGAAGAGTTAACTTTGGGCAAACAGGATTTATCAAAATCTGTTCCAAGGTGGCGGTTTAGGGGTGGACTGACCTTCAACTTTAGACATGAGGGGTGGTGCTACAGTCTGCACCATGTTGCCAAGTGGTCAAGGGTTATACTTTCTTCAGAGTGTATACTTTGTTAAGTTGCTTCATAGTTCCGTGAAAATACTGTGACCAATGCAGAGAAGCCTGCTTCAGATTGGGTAACGTGCCGGATATTAGGGTTTAGATGACTCTAGTGAGCTTGGGGTTGTAAATACTCATACGGTGGTAACTATGCGGATTTTAGTGACGGGCGGTGCAGGTTTTATTGGCTCCCACCTGATTGATCGCCTGATGGCCGAAGGGCATGAAGTGATTTGCTTAGATAACTTTTACACTGGCGACAAGCGAAATATTCTTCGTTGGATTGATAGTCCCTTCTTTGAGCTGATTCGCCACGACATCACGGAGCCAATTCGGCTTGAAGTAGATCAGATCTACCACCTGGCATGCCCCGCCTCACCAGTTCACTACCAATACAATCCCGTGAAGACGATTAAGACCAACGTCATGGGAACTCTGAATATGCTGGGGTTGGCTAAGCGGATTAAAGCCCGTTTTCTGTTGGCATCTACTTCTGAGGTTTATGGAGACCCAGAGATTCATCCCCAAGTGGAGGAGTATCGCGGCAACGTTAATCCAATTGGGATTCGCAGTTGCTATGACGAAGGCAAGAGAGTGGCAGAGACGTTGTCGTTTGACTACCACCGTCAAAATGATGTGGATATTCGAGTTGCTCGGATTTTCAACACTTACGGTCCTCGAATGCTGGAAAACGATGGTCGGGTGGTCAGCAATCTTGTAGTGCAAGCGCTGCAAGGAAATCCGCTGACGGTCTATGGCGATGGATCGCAGACTCGGAGTTTCTGCTATGTGTCGGATTTGGTGGATGGCTTAATCCGTTTGATGAATGGTGATTTTATTGGCCCGGTGAATTTGGGCAACCCTGAAGAGTACACCATTCTGCAACTGGCTCAAACTGTGCAGTCGATGATTAATCCTGATGTAGCAGTCAAGTTTGAACCGCTGCCGCAGGACGATCCCCGTCGTCGCCAACCTGATATTACCCGTGCAAAAACTCATCTTGGGTGGCAGCCTACTGTGCCTTTGGCAGAGGGGTTGAAGCTCACGATTGAGGATTTTAGTGCTCGCTTGGGCGATCGCGTCGCCAAGGTTCCTTCGGTTTCCTCACACTAACGGGGCTGGTTTTTAGAGTCTCAGCACAGTTTGACAGGACGTTTGCCAGGGCTTTTGCTTTGCATTGCCTGTCAGCTTGAAGAGAACGCCCCACCCGCCACTCTGGCAGCTTCTGACAGCAAATTTAAAAACAAGCTGCTTTGCTTGCTCTGCTGTCGAAGTGTCAGTTACTAGAGCGCTTTGGACGACATCTGGCCAGACTTGGGTGCTTTTCAGATGTATGTCTTATTTTCCATAGTCAGCAGTTAAGTAAAGAGGTACTGCCCATGCGTGTGTGTGTTATCGGTACAGGCTATGTCGGCTTGGTGACGGGAGTTTGCCTGTCTCATATTGGGCACGACGTAATTTGTGTAGACAACAACGAGGAAAAGGTCAAGCTGATGAAGTCTGGGCAGTCGCCCATTTTTGAGCCAGGCCTGTCCGAGCTGATGACTTCCTGCATTCAAGAGGGGCGGATTGAATTTACCACTGACCTGGCAAGGGGTGTGGAGCATGGCGAAGTTCTGTTTATCGCAGTGGGCACTCCACCCCTGCCGACGGGCGAAAGCGATACCCGCTATGTAGAGGCAGTCGCACGCGGAATCGGAGCGCACCTCAATAGCGGCTATAAGGTGATTGTTAACAAGTCTACGGTGCCGATTGGCTCTGGGGACTGGGTGCGGATGATTGTGATGGACGGTGTGGCCGAGCGGCAGGAAACGGCTGTGTCTGGTGGCGGTGTAGCCCTTGCAGAGCCGGATGTCGCGTTTGATGTGGTCAGCAATCCTGAGTTTTTGCGGGAAGGTTGCGCGGTATACGACACCTTTAATCCCGATCGAATTGTGTTGGGCAGCAATAACTCTCGCGCAATTTCCCTGATGAAGGAACTTTACGCACCGATTGTGTCGCGTCAGTTTGCGGAGGACAAGTCTGGCCCAACCGTACCTGTTGTGGTGACAGACCTCAGTTCGGCTGAAATGGTGAAGTATGCATCCAACGCTTTCTTGGCAACCAAGATTAGCTTTATCAACGAGGTTGCCAATATTTGCGATCGCGTGGGTGCTGATGTCACTCGAGTAGCCCGAGGCATTGGGTTAGATTCTCGAATCGGCAGCAAGTTTTTGCAGGCAGGGATTGGCTGGGGCGGCTCCTGTTTCCCCAAAGACGTAGCTGCGCTAGTGCATACCGCAGACGACTACGGCTACGAAGCGCAACTGCTAAAAGCTGCGGTTAGCGTCAACGATCGCCAGCGTTTGATTGCCGTTGAGAAGCTCCAACAGGTGCTCAAGATTCTGAAGGGCAAGACGGTGGGTCTTCTCGGGCTGACCTTTAAGCCTGACACCGATGACATGCGCGATGCTCCTGCATTGACCATCATCGAGCACCTGACTCGTCTGGGCACCAAGGTGAAAGCCTATGACCCGCTGGTGTCTCAGACCGGAATGCGCCACGGACTTTCCAACGTAATCGTCGAGACTGACCCTGAGCGATTGGCAGACGGCTGCGACGCGCTGGTTCTCGTAACCGACTGGGAACAGTTCAAAACGTTGGACTACGCCAAGATGGCTACGCTGATGACCAGCCCGGTGATGATTGATGGGCGTAACTACCTGAACCAGGAATCGCTGGAGCAGGCTGGGTTCCGCTATATGGGCGTCGGTCGCTAGGCAAGGCGGGGTCGATTGACTCGGTCGATTGATTTAAGTCGATCGATTAATTTAGCGGATTGATCAGTTAAAGCCAGAAGGCTGCCCTATCTTTTTAGGATGAGGCAGCCTTCTTTGCTGTTCTTTGTCTGTCATTTTTTGTCAATTAAGGATTGCAAAATGAGAATCAAATCCTTAGGCTGGCATGACAGAAACCTGCGACAGATCTGTGGGTGACAGGTTGGCATGAATTACCTGTCCATCGCGGAACCAGACAATGCGCTTGGTGAGACGGGCAACCTCGGGTTCATGGGTCACCATGACAACCGTAATGCCGCTGGTGTTAAGTTCTTGAAAAATATTCATGACCTCCTGGGTGGTGTGGGAATCGAGCGCACCCGTTGGCTCGTCTGCCAGCAGCAAGACAGGGCGATTGACGATGGCACGGGCGATCGCCACCCGCTGCTGCTGTCCGCCAGAGAGCTGGTTGGGTCGATTGTTCAGCCGATTTGCCAGTCCTACACAAGTCAGCGCTTCGGCTGCCCGCTCTTGCCGTTCCCGTACAGGCACACCGCCATAGACCATCGGCAACATCACATTTTCCAGAGCAGTGAGCTGTGGCAGCAGATGAAACTGCTGAAACACAAAGCCAATCTTGCGGTTGCGGACATGGGCCAGCTCCGTGTCATCGAGCTGAGACACATCCACACCGTCTAAATAGTAGCTGCCTTCTGTCGGGCGATCGAGACAGCCAATCACGTTCATCGCGGTCGATTTTCCCGACCCAGAAGGGCCCATGATGGCGCAGTAGTCTCCCGCTTCTACTGTTAGACTCACATTAGACAAAGCACGGACTTCCGTATTGCCGGAGCCATAGATTTTGGAGATTTGTTCGAGGCGGATGATGGGCTGCATGGGAGGGGTGTTGGGGTGTTGGGGTGATGGAGTTAGGGGTAGAGAATGAAGGATTGTTGGAATATTGGAGTCACGGAGTGAAGCTAAGCCAGGGGGACAATGAGCGGAGGTCGTGTGGGAGTAAGGTTGTAGAGATTAAGTCACTCCGTCACTCCATCACTCCGTCACTCCATCACACGTCACTAAGCGCTACGCAGGGCCACAATCGGGTCAAGCTTGGCGGCCTGGCGGGCGGGAACTACGCCGAAGAAAAGGCCGATACCACCAGAGACACCAACGGCGAGGATGATAGCGGTGGGTGAAACGCCCGCTTTCAGTGGGGTAAGCGCACCTGCCAAGCTGACACCGCCGATGCCGATCAGGGTTCCGGCTGCGCCGCCCAGCACGGCCAGGATGGTTGCCTCAATCATAAACTGCACCAAAATGTCTTGCTGGGACGCACCGATCGCCTTGCGTAGACCAATTTCCTGGGTGCGTTCGCGGACGGAGACGAGCATGATGTTCAT
>RFIF01000299.1 GCA_003695655.1 Cyanobacteria bacterium J069 | reverse complement strand
TCGTCCGCCGCTGCGCGACACTCTTCATGGGCCAGCCAGCGTAAAGCGTTCCCCGTGGGCAGCTCTGGCGCAAGCTGCCGCTGGAGCTTGGGGAGGAGCGATCGCACTGTCAGCACCCCCGCCGACCCCGACCCCAGCAGCCGCCCACCGACCTCCGCCACACCCTGCTGGTTGCGCGGCGGATGACAGGGCACGGGCACAACCCCCGCATACAAACAGCCCAGAAAAGCCGCGATAAACTCCAGCGCTGCCTCATAGGGATAGACCAGTGTCAGGCGATTCGCGAAGCGTTTGGGAACCGACCCGGAACGAGTATCCGTCCCAGAATCTTCCAATGCAAGCTGCTGTGTGAGACTGGTTGCAATTTCCATCGCCCGCTGGTGCAGCGCCGCATAGGTCAAGTATCCTGTCTCTGTCTCGCCATTGTGCAAAAAGATGAATGCTTTGCGTTCTGGATGGCGCTGTGCTCGTTCGCTCAACAGTTCCACCAAGTTTGACAGTGCCGTT
This sequence comes from Cyanobacteria bacterium J069, assembly GCA_003695655.1. GTDB lineage: Bacteria > Cyanobacteriota > Cyanobacteriia > Elainellales > Elainellaceae > Thermoleptolyngbya. The sequence continues at coordinate 15,056 of RFIF01000299.1, read as the reverse complement.
TCCTCATTCACCAAATCGCTCATGCCTTACCCTGCACCAATCCTGTGGCAACTCCATGCTGATGTTGTATCAAATTTCTGGACTAATTCTGTGCAATTTCTGCATTATTCCCGTGCCAAACCTCTACCAAATTTACGTTAAATCTGTACCGCATCTGTTCTAGTCTCTCGCTAACTTCGTGCCAAACCCGTGCCAGTTCTGTACTAAATTTGCACCAAACTTGTGCCAAATCTACGCTAACTCTGCACTAAACCTGTGCCAAATCTTCACCAACTCTGCACTAAACCCGTACCAACTCTGTACCAACTCTGTACCAACTCTGTGCCAACTCTGTACCAACTCTGTACCAACTCTGCACTAGCTCTGCGCCAAGCCTGCGCCAAGCCTGCGCCAAACCTGTACCAACTCTATACCAAACCTGTACCAAATTTGTGCCAACGATGTGCCAACGTGATGTGGAATAATGCAGACAACCGAATCAGACGCGCAAGTTGCCCCTTCGACCCCGCCTCTGAGATTAATCCGACTTGGGCAAAATACTCAAGCCCGTCGTCAAAACTTATCCGGGCACTGGTCTTTAGATTTTTGCTGGTACTGGGGATATGCCAAGGGCGATCGCCCCTGGGCACGTCATCAATTTACCTCAGAAACTAGCATTTGCCCCAGCCGCTAGGGGGTCGTCAAAACGCCAGCCGAGTTGCGTTTCAGCACGCCATCCTCCATGTGCACAATCCGATCGGCCACATCCAGAATCCGGTTGTCGTGGGTAACGAGCAAAATGGTGCAGCCCTGCTCTCTGGCCAAAGACTGCATCAGATTGACCACATCTCGCCCCGATTGGCTGTCCAGCGCGGCAGTCGGCTCATCCGCCAGCACTAGTTGAGGATGGCTGACCAAGGCACGGGCGATCGCCACCCGCTGCTTTTGCCCGCCCGATAGGTTATCCGGATAGTAGTGAATGCGATCGCCCAGCCCGACCTGCTCCAGCATGGCAGTCGAGCGGGCTAGCATCTCAGCAGCAGATCGCTCAGGATGAAGTTCCAGACCCATTCTGACGTTTTGCAACGCCGTCAAGCTGCCGTGCAGATTATGGGCTTGAAAGATATAGCCGTGATGTTGGCGGGCCTGCGTCAGTTGGCGAGCCGTCGCGCCACATAGCTCCTGCCCCAGCACTTGTAGACTGCCGGACTGAGCCGAGCGCAGCCCACCCACCAGGGTCAACAAAGTGGTCTTTCCAGAACCAGACGGCCCGGTCATAATCACAATTTCGCCCGTATTAATTTCCAGATTGATCTCAAACAAGACCTGCTTGCGGAGCTGACCCTGACCAAAATAGTGATTCAGATTTTGCACCGAAATGGCGATCGCCATGACTGATTTCTCACCTCTCTAAAACAGGTCTAACATTAGGACTAAAACATATCGGCGGGGTCGGCAGACTGGAGCTTGCGCGTGGCGATCGCCCCCGACAGGGTACACATCCCCAGCGTAAGCAACAGCACCCAAACAGCCCTAGAAGCGGTCATATAAATTGGCAGCGCGGTGGCGTTGGCGGCCAGTGCATACAGCCCGATCGGCAGCACCACACCGGGAACAAACCCCAGCAGCGCCAAGATCATCGCCTCTTCAAAGACAATGCTGAGGAGATAAGAATTGCCATAGCCCATCGCTTTGAACGTGGCGTATTCCTTCAGGTGGGCGTTCACATCGGTCGAGAGCACCTGATACACAATCACCACACCGACCACAAACGCCATCGCCGTTCCCAGCCCAAAGACAAACCCGATCGGGCTGGCGGTTCTCCAATAGTTTTCCTCAAATTGCACATATTCCGCTGCCGTCAGCACGCGCACATCACTGGGCAAATGGGCAGACAGCGCCGCCGCCACCTCGGCTGGATCGGCTCCCGGCTGCACGCGCACTAGCCCCAGGCTGACGCTGGATGCATCGCGTCGGGGAAAGAGTCGCAAAAAGGTTTGATCACTCGTAATCACATTGGCATCTGCCCCAAAGGACGCGCCAAGGCTAAATAGCCCGCTAATAGTCAACGTGCGGCGATCGACTTCCGTGGTGACGGGGTTGCCTTGTTCCACCTGGGCGATCGCCTCAGCATACTGCCCTCTGGCGCCGCGATCAAACAGCACCGTATCGGGTAATTTCAGCTTGTCGAGCTGTTGATTCACTTCTGGCAAGTTGAGCGCGGGTTCATCTGGCGCAAATCCCACCATCTGCACCGTCGCATTGACACGCGTTTGGGGATTTTTCCAGGTGATGCTGTTAATGTAGAGCGCTGTCGCAGTTTGCACCCCCGCCACGTCTCTCGCCTGAAACAGCCGCCGCCGAGAAAAGGTCGATAGATTTTGCAGGTTGAGCGCTTTAGGGCTGAGCAGCACAATGTCGGCCCGCATGACGCGATTTAGACGGGTGTTGCTGTCGTACAGCGCACTCTGAAAGCCAAGCTGCATAAACATCAGCACATCCGCAAAAGCAATCCCCGCCAGAGCCACCAGCAAGCGGCCCTTCTCATGGTTCAGTTGCAGCCATCCCAGGGGGGTGCGGCGCTGGAGCTGCTGAAGCAATGATCTCATAGCTCAATCACCGCCTGCACTTGCAAATTGGTAAACTTGGCCGCTGCTTTGCTAGACGCCGGGTCTAAGCGGATGTGTACTTCAATCACGCGAGCGTCAATATTGGCGCTGGGATCGGCGTTAATAATCGTCTGTCGGCGCACCTGCGAGCCAATCCGTTCAACGGTTCCTGTCAACTCACCGGGAATCGAATCGCTCGTGATGCGGGCCCGCTGCCCCACGCGCACTCGATTGATGTCGCTTTGATAGACTTCTGCCACCACCTGCATTTGCCCGGTTTGCCCAATGTCGGCAATGCCATCGGTGGAAACAACTTCCCCGGCGCGCGTGTGAATGTACAGCACCTCTCCGTCGATGGGCGATCGCACAATGGACTGATCGAGCGCCGCCTGCGCTTGATTTTGAGCCGCGATCGCTCGGTCTATTTCTGCCTGCGCCGAGCGCACATCCACCGGTCGCACCTCCGCAATTTGCTCTAGTGTGGCTCTGGCGCGGCTCAGGTCGGGCGGCGTGGTAGAACGCAGACGATCGAGGTTGACCTGGGCCTCTCGCACCGAGGCTGCCGCCGTATCCAGCGCCAGTCGTTTGCTGTCTCGGTTAGACGCAGAAATAGCGCCTTCTTGATAGAGCGATTGATATCGGTCAAATTCGGCTTGGGCATTTTGCAATTCGGACTGCAACCGGGCGACGACCGCCGCTTGTGCCTGAATGTTGCCCTGGCGCTCTGCCATCAGCCGATCAATCTCGGCTTGTTGAGCTTTGATTTCGCCTTGCTTTGCCCCCGCTTGCACCACAGCCAGTTGGGACTGGGCCACCTTGACCTGCTCCTTGGCTTCTGCCAGGGCAGCCTGGCGCTGACCATAGGAATCCAGCAGGGCGATGACTTCACCTGCTTGCAGGCGATCGCCCTCCTGCACCAAGAGCTGATCGACTCGATTGCCCTGACTAGAGGTCGGCGCTGAAAGCTGAATCACCGTGCCTTGAGGCTCCAATCTGCCCAGCGCCGTCACTGTCTGAATGACCACAGGGGCCGGCTCGGCCGCGGTTTGCTCAACCGCCGCCCTCTGGGTCCAGCGATAGACCGCGCCGCCACCCAACACTACCACGGCGGCGATCGCCCAGAGGACGGGCTGGGAAAGCGCCCTATTTTTAAGGAGGCGGGATGCCTCCGATCGATTCTGAACAGTGTCCTGCATAGAGGATGGCTCCTAGACGCGAGAAATAATTGGAAAAACGAAGCTTGGCTAATCGGGGCGTAAACATGAGGCGGACTGACCGATTGCAAGCCTAAACTAATCGGTTTAGTTCAGCTCCCTGCCTTAAACTAAACCGATTAGTTTAGAATGTCAAGATAAGATGGAGCGATCAGCTTGAAGGAAGACCCGGCATGAGGCAGGTAAACCCTGGACGAATGGATAGACAGCTCTCTCCCGAAAAAACCGAAGCCATTTTGACTGGGGGAATGCAAGAATTTTTGACCCGTGGCTATGCGGCAACCAGCATGGATCGAGTGGCGAGCGCAGCAAAGGTTTCCAAAGCGACGGTATACAGCCACTTTCAAGATAAGGAAAGCCTCTTCATTGCCCTGATCGAGCGCCTCGTAAAGCAAAAATTTCAATCTGTGTTTGGCGAAGCCGATGAGCAGATGCTGCAACGGCCGCCCCAGGAGGTGTTGCGCAGCTTCGCCCACCGAGCCTTAGACATTGGCAGCAGCGAACCACAGTTCCTCAATTTCATGCGGCTGATTATTGGGGAGTCGGGACGGTTCCCTCAGTTAGCCCGCGCCTTTGTCAGCAATATTGAACAAACTGCCTTTAGCAAGCTGTGTCACTACTTTACTCACTGCCCCCAGCTCAGCCTGGCCGATCCAGAAGCAACGGCTCGGATTTTTGTGGGGGCGATGGTGCATTTCATGATTGTGCAAGAAATGCTGCATGGCAAAGACATTATGCCCATGCAGCGCGATCGCATTATTGATAGCCTGGTGGACTTGATTGTCGAAGGTCGCCGATAAGGATCGATAAGGGGGCGCTGTTTCACGCTAACAAACGGGTGCTACTTAACGGGCGCTACTTAACGGGTGCTACTCAAAAGGCGCTACTCAACAGGTGCTACTCAAAAGGCGCTACTTAACGGGCGCTACTTAACGGGTGCTACTCAACAGGCGATCGCCACTTTAATCAGGAATCAGGCATCAGGAACCAGATTTCTGCTTCAAAACCAGCAAAGAAATATCGTCATAGACCTTATTCCCTTCCCCAATGTAGTGCTGCACATCCTCAATCACCCGTCGGCGAATTTCATCGGCGGACTGGTGCCAGTTTTGACTCACAACTTCGCACAGGCGCTCCAGTCCATACATCGCCTTGTTCGCATTAACCGCTTCGGTAATGCCGTCAGTATAAAGCACCACGCCATCGCCAGGATGCAGCTTCACCTCAGTCTGATTCACAAAATCAGCAATATCCGACACTAGACCCACCGGGAACCCTAAGTCAATTGTGTCAACCCGTTCCACAATGCCGCCCTCACGAATCACCAGCATTTCCTCATGCTGGCCGCTCAGGCGAATCGAGCCTGACTGATAGTCGAGCAGCGCCAGCGTCATATTGCGGTCAGAGTTCATCCGCTGAGCGTTCTCATACAAGACCCGATTTAGCGTACTCCAGAACTTAACATAGTCAGTTTCATTGTTGATCAGCAGCGTGCGAATCGCTGTCTGCACCATGAGCATCAGAACGCCACTTTCCAATCCGTGGCCCGTGACATCGCCGATGCCAATTTTAATCTGCCCGTCGTGATGCAGCACGTCATAATAGTCACCCCCAATCTCATCAGCGGGTTCCATAAAGCCGGAAATATCCAATCCGTCAATCAGCTTCAGCTCCTTGTCCTGCGGCAAGATCATTTGCTGCAAGCGGCGCGTCACGTCTAGCTCGGCACTCATACGGAGGTTCTCAGATTTCAGCCGCTCGTTAAGCTGCGAAATCTCTTGATTAGCCTGTACCAATTGAACCGTGCGCTCTTCGACCTTATGCTCCAAATTTTGGTATAAAACGGCATTTTCCAGCGAAATGCCAGCCTGAGCACAGAGCAGCTCTAGCAGGCGCAGGCGAGTGGGTGTAAAAATGCCGCTGGCGAGGCTGTTGTCAAGATATACCACCGCCAGCAATCGCCCCTGATGCACAATCGGCAGGCAGAGAATCGATCGCGCTTCAGGACTGGCCATATCCTGCCCAAACAGTTCATCGGTAGCGGCATCCTGGACGACCACACTCTGCTGCGTCCGCAGCACATAATTCACGATCGCCTGCGACACATAGGCACAGTCCGACAATGGCGTGTGGGGCTGGTTGCACACCTTCTTGCCCCGCGCATCAATGCTGTCTTCTACCACCAGCACCCCGTCCTGCTCCTGGATCAGCAGCCCGCGCTCGCCGCCAGAGTTTTCCACCACCAGTCGCAAAAACTGATGGCGCAAGTTTTCTAGCTTAATCTCGCTAGACACCGTGCTGAGGGCGGCCACCAGCGTTTCAGTGTCGAGGCTGTCGGCCGGGCCAGCAGCAGGCGACTCTGGCAGGGCGAACAGGCCTGTGTGGGCTTGCCAGCGCAGAAACAGGTCACGGTAGGTCAGCTCTAGCTGCTGCACCTTGGCCGTTGCGCCCCAGCGCTTATAGGCGGCGATCGCCTGCAACAGATACCCCATCGCCGCCGTCTCATTCCCCGTTTGCAGCAGAAACTCAGCGCACCGCTCCTGAGCGATCGCCTCATTTTGGACATAGCCTGCGGCCTGGGCGGCGGCGATCGCCGACTGATACAGCGGCAGCGCTTCAGCCGGTTTTCCCTGCAAGCGGGCGATTTCCGCATCGATTAGCAATCGCTTGTGCTCAAAGTTATCTGGGCTGTGCTTGGCCCAGAGGCGCATCAGTTTCTGGTTTTTGAGGATGGTTTTGAGCTGGGGCGGTTGCTGGGTGGAGGGTTGGGCGATCGCCAGATCCGCCATCACTAGCGAATGATAGAAATTCACCTCGGCTTGGGCCAGTTCGCCCATTACGGCTTCTTCGATCGGCTGCATTTGCTCGATCAGCGGCAGCGCCAGATCCGACTGCCGGAACAACACCATCAGTTCCACTTTATAGAGCCAGTAGAACATCAACAGGTTGAGCTGGCCGCGATCGCGCAGGGTTTGCACCACCCGGTCTTCGGCATATTCCGGCAGCTCGACATGCTCATACACCAGCGGGTCTGCATTGTCGCCACGCAGACTGCGAATGAAATTCCGAAAGCAGTGCAGGTTATAAAAAATCGCCAGTTGCTCATTCATGCGGCGCAGACTGCCTGCATAGTCCTGAAGCTCGGTCGCCACGCGATCCAGCGGTGTCCCAATGGTGAGATGCGTGTGAAAGTAAGATAAGAGGCTATAGGACGCAAATACCAGATCGCCGCATTCTGCGCCTTTGCGGTAGCCCTCCAGGGCAATCTCCAAGTTCTCTTGGGCGGGGCGCTTCCAGTGGTTACAAAACCAGGTGAACATAAAGCGCAGCTTGGAATCAAGCTGCACATTGGCGTAACGCTCGTTCAGGTTCAGCGCCAGTTGCCCAAACTGATACGCCGAGTTGTAGTCCTTTAGCGCGCCGCCCAGCACCTGCGTAAACGGCAAAAACACCTGGGCCGTAATGTTGCATTTCCCGTATCGGAGGCAGAGGCGAGTCAGATAACAGACCATCCAGACAAACTGCAGAGGATTGCTGACAAACGCCGCCGGAAACATTTCCGCCATCAGAAACATGACGGCGCGTTTGGATTCGTCGGTCATCTCCGGCAGGTCGATCAGCCGCCCGATGGTTTGCTGGCTTAGCCGCAGCTTCAGCCGCCCCACCTCCAGCAGCAGGCGACTTTTGATGGCCCGCTCGCTTTGGGGCACCATCACGCCCAGATGCGTTTGCAGCGCGGCTGACCCAACCTCCACCGCTTCCTTCAGGCGTCCCTGGTTGACATACACCGTCACCTTCAGGCGGCAAAGCTGCGCCAGTTCCAAGGGATGCTGGAGACGGTTTTCTAGCTCGGCGTAGACCTGCTCGAAGCGGTCGTAGTGTCCTGTTAGATACTCGCATTCCAGCCGCGCCAGGTGAATCTCGCGGGAGAGGCTGTAGTCACGCTGCCAGTCCGCAGCACCGAGACTGGCGATCGCCGCCTGAAAGTAACCCAATGCTTCCTCATAGGCAGCGGCACTGCGCGCCCGGTTTCCCGCATCCCGGTTCAGCTTTGCCAGTTGATGGCGTTCTGATGCAGAGAGATGAGACTGGACTAAATTAAGCTGTCCCACCACCTCAAACAGGTTCTCTTGCAAACGGTTCGCCTGTTCATAGTAAGCAAGCAGCGTCCATCCAAAATGCGTGTGCAACTCGTCTCGCTGCTGTTCGCTCAATAGGTCATAGGCGGCTTCGCGAATGCGATCGTGGCTAAAGCGGAGAGTATCCCCTTCGTTATACAAAAACCCGTTCATTAAGGCGGGTTCCAACCGTTGCAACGTGTCTTCGCGGGAGCGTCCGTCTAGCAGTTCCAGCATGGGCAGCGTGAAGGAGGGGCCCAGGCAAGTGACCTGCTTCAGAACCTCCAGAGTCGGTGCAGGCAACTGCTCTAGTTCCGTGGTCATGGCTTCGATCACGTTTTGCGTGGCCTGGTGTCGCCGCGATCGCTCGATGTCCCACGTCCAGCCCGTCGCGCCAAACACCAGCACGCCCGCATTCCAGAGCGATCGCAGAAAGGCATTCACAAAAAACGGGATGCCGTTGGTTTTCTGCTGAATAATTTCCGCCAGGGGGCGCACCGCATCGGCATCGGCAGAGAGCAGATCAGATAGCAGCTCGACGATTGCCCCCAGCCCAATCGGAGCCAGCGTCAGGGTTTCGACGGGGATGCCCTGCTGGGCGATCGCCCCCAGGCTGCGGCGGAGCGGGTGGGCGGCATCGACTTCGTTGTCGCGGAACGAGCCGACCAGCAGCAGGTAAGATGTATCGGCATCGCCCAGCAGCGTTTGCAGCAGGTTGAGGCTGGCATCATCCGCCCACTGCAAATCATCCAGAAACAGCACCAGCGGATGCGCCGCCAGGGAATAGGCTTGCAGGAAAGCGCGGAAGGTCAGCTTGAGGCGGTTTTGCTGTTCCAGGGCGGGCAGTTCGGGGACAGGCGGCTGCGGGCCCAGCAGCAGCTCTAGTTCGGGCAGAATGGGCACCAGCACTTGCCCCGTTTTGCCCACGGCGGTTTGCAGGCGATCGCGCCAAAACTCGATCTGCTCGTCGCCTTCGGTCAGCAAGCTGCGGAGTAACTTACTCAAAACAGGGGCGATCGCCGAATAAGGAACCGAGCGATTCATCGGGTCGGACTTGCCGCCAATAAAGTGTCCCTGCTGGCTGCTGACGGGGCGCTGGAGTTCCTGCACCAGGCAAGACTTGCCCACGCCAGAGGTGCCGGCAATCAGCATCACTTGGGGGCGACCGCTCGCCATACAGCGGTCAAATGCATCCAGCAGTTGGTTCAGCTCGGTGGTGCGCCCGTATAGCTTCTGCGATGGCTGAAAGAACGCCGCCTGATCCTGCTGCGCCAGCGCAAAGGGCGCAATCTCGCCCGTCGCATCCCACGCCTGGAGGCACTGTTCCACATCCGCCTTCAGCCCCAGCGGACTCTGGTAGCGATCTTCGGCCGCTTTCTCCAGCAGCTTGAGCACGATGTTTGACACCATCTCCGGGATGGCGGGATTAACCTCATGGGGCGGCGTGGGCTGCTGCGACAGGTGCGACGCCACCAGCTTGAGGCGGCGATCGCTGCGAAAGGGCACTCGCCCGGTCAGCAGTTGATACAGCACGATGCCGAGGGAATAGTAGTCGCTGCGATAGTCCACCAGGCGGTTGCTGCGGCCCGTTTGCTCAGGCGAAATGTAGGCGAGTTCGCCCTCCAGTGCGCCGCTGCGCTGAATTTCGGAGCCGTCTTGCCGCAGGCGCTGGGCCAGCCCAAATCCCGTCAGGCGCACGGTGGCGGAGTCTCGATCCCAAATCAACGTTTGCGGATTCAGATTTTTGTGAACCCAGCGCTGGCGCAACAGCGCCGACAGCGCATCGCAGGTGTGGAGCGCAAACTGCAACGTGTCGCGCAGGGGCAGCGGGCCGTCGTGCAGCCATGCGGCGATCGCCTGTCCCGGCACCTCCGCCCGCACCAGCACCGTCCGCCCCTGATCCGTCAATAGATCCAGCGGCTGGACAAAATGGGGCGACTCCACATCGCGCAGCAGCTCAAATTCGCGAGTTAGGGCGGTTGCCTCAGCGCCTAGGGGGAGAATCTTAAGGCGACATACTCGACCATCGACCGTGCGCGTGGCTTTCAGCCAGCCAGATGCCGCACTGTCCGCAGGGGTAATGTCTTGAAACCCAGCAAGATCGAGCATTGATCCCTTCTCGTTAAGCCGAAACGATTTCTAACACAGCGCGGAGAGCCGCGATCAGTGCGCCCTGAATCCACCCATTATCGGTCGAGCAGTGCTCTCCAGCAAAATGTACCCCCCCGTTGGGGGCGATCGCCCCGTCGTAATACAGCGGAATCTGCTGCGGCCGAAACAGCGAAAACCCTCCCGCCGACCAGCGATTATGCGCCCAGTCCATCACCTGAGAGCCAATATAGAATTCCCGAATCTCTGGGTGAAATCGCTCGATCCGATCCAAAACCACCGTCTCCAGTGCGTCTGGCGGCAAGTTGCCCAGCCGCACCGCATCCAGCCCCCAGTTATAGACCAGCAGCGCCCCCGGTTGCCGCCAGTTTTGGTCGTCTGTCGGGGCGATCGGCGTGGGCAGCGCTGCTTTGCTATAGAAACTGCCGCGTCCCTGGCGATGGTTGGGCGTGGGGCCTGTTACCTGGGCGCTGTCCTGGGGGTAATAGACCTGCCGCTGGAGCTGATCGGACACGGACGCGCCCGCCAAAATGCCATAGTGTTCCTGCTCCCAAAAGCGCTGCTTACAGTTCAGCAGCATCTTAAACGGTGACACGTAGTGAATATTATTAATCGCATCATATTTGGATTGCGAAAAACCCTCTAAACGAATCTGCCGCAGCACGGAGAATGGCAGCGTACACAGCACATAGTCGCAAACTTTTTGCACGGACTGACCATCTTGCTGGAACTGAATTTGCACACGATTGTCAGGCAATAGCGAAATGCCCGTGACCTCTGCACCGAAGCGAATCGGCACGTCCTGCTGCAATACTTTTTCCTTCATGCCGTCCGCCAGTCGCGACATACCGCCCTCAATGGTGGTCAGATGATCGCCCGTGTTCACCAGTTCTTCCCGCAAAAAGACGGTGAACGACAGATCCCAGAAAGGCTCCAGGCAGGTGTAGGCGGCGATCGCCTGCTGCGTGTCTAAACTGGCACGACGGCTAAGATACTCGCCCAGCGACAGCGAATCATAGTAGCGCAGCAGATCCGTGCTGGTTTTGCCCATAAACAGATCGAACTGTTCTGCTTCCGTTAGGCTATCCAGCGCCTGATCCAGCAGCATCCCAAAAATCTGTCCGCCCGCTTTGCAATTCTCCCGCAAATAAGGCGGAAGCTGGAACAGCGGCAGAATCTCCGTTGCGCCATTTTTCACCAGAGCCTGTTTGCCGCGAATATCCAGAAAGTTTTAGTCGGTGGAGTTGAGAAACGGCTTGATCGGCAGACTCAACTGGTTGATGTAGTAGTGCGTGTAGTCGTGCGCCGCCGCCACCCGCATTGCGCCCAGTTCGCCATAGGCTCCGTTGTCGAAGGTGTGGGTGTAGATGCGCCCCCCGACGCGATCGCTCGCTTCTAGCACTTCCTCAACGATATGCCCGTTTGCCGCCAGTTCATAGGCTGCCGCCAACCCAGCAATGCCTGCGCCCAGCACGGTGACGCGCTTTTGCCCGATGCTGCGCTGGCGAATGGCGGCAAGCTGATCCTGAATAAAAACGTGGGGATAAGTAGGCGTGGGTGATGGTCTGAAAGTTCGACGCATTGGACACTAGCTCGCTGTAGTCCGTGACGCTGCGATACATCGTCACCACGTCCTGCCCGGAGTCGGCCCCTTCCTGAAAGCCACCTCTGCCAAATTCTTCCTCGCTCACCTCACCGCCAATGGTCAACACGGCGCTGCTGTCGGCTTGGGCGACCGCTGCGCCCGTTACCGCATTCGTCGCGCCGGGGCCGGAAGTCACCAGACACACGCCCAGCTTGCCCGACACCCGCGCATAGCCGTCGGCCATAAAGGTGGCGCTGCCGTCGTGGCGCGAGATGATGTAGCGAATGCCGTCCTCTGGCTCTGGCAAATCATGCTTTTCGCTCATGGCCAGGGTGTAGATGATCCAGCTAACGCCCTGACCGGGAACGCCGAAGACCGTATCAATGCCTTCGAGTTTCAAATATCGCAGCAGCACTTCGCTGAGGGTCACTTTTTCCAGAGTTTCGTAATAAGTGGCTAGGGCTTTTAGCACAGGCAATTCTCGCGAATAGGAAGATGGACAAAAAGGAGAGGCGAAATGGTGTCAAAGACAGACCACTGAACGCCTGAGGCAGCCGTAACTGAGGAAGGGGCATCCTCAAAATCCGTAACGATTGAATAATAGTCGATGTTTTCATTCAGGATGAAAACCCTGCACAATTTGCAAGAAGACGGTTGCAAAACAAGACGGTTGCAAGACAAGATATTTGCAAAACAAGATATTTGCAAAACAAGATATTTGCAAAACAAGATGTTTGCAAAACAAGATGTTTGCAAAACAAGACGGTTGCAAAACAAGATGTTTGCTCAACTCTAGTTTGCTGATGTAGCCCTACCGATTGCCCAGATGGGCCAGGGCGATCGCTACTTTAGCGGGATGCGAATAGTAAACGTTGTTCCCCGGCCCAGTTCTGACTCGCACTCTAGGCTGCCACCGTGGCGCTGCACCACAATTTGATAGCTGATCGAGAGTCCAAGTCCGGTGCCTTTGCCAACGGGTTTGGTGGTGAAAAACGGGTCAAACAGGCGATCGCGAATTTCCGCAGACATGCCCGGGCCATTGTCTGCAATGCGGATGATGGCACTGCCTGGAGGGACAGTATGGGACGGCGACGAAGACTCTGTAGAAGGCACCAGGGCATTCGCGGGCTGTGGTTCAAAACTGGTCGAAATCGTGATTAAACGTGGTTGGGGGCATGACTCTAGCGCGTCAATCGAGTTCGCCAAGATGTTCATAAACACCTGATTCAATTGTCCCGCATAGCATTCTACTCTGGGCAACTGACTGTATTCCTTTACCACGTCAATACCCGTTCCGTCGGCGTGGTTTTTGAGGCGATTTTGTAGGATGAGCAGCGTGCTGTCGATGCCTTCATGAATATCAACGGGTTTTTTCTCGGCTTCATCCAACCGCGAGAAATTGCGCAGCGACAGGACGATCTGCCGGATGCGGTCTGCGCCAATTTTCATCGAGGTCATCAGCTTTGGCAGGTCGTCACTGATGAAGTCCAGATCGACGGACTGGAGCGCCTGCTGTAGTTCTGGAGAGGGTTCCACGACATGGCCCTGAAACAGGTGCAGCAGGTGCAACAAGTCTTTGGTGTAATTGTTGGCGTGGACGAGGTTGCCGTTGATGAAGTTAACGGGGTTGTTGATTTCGTGGGCGATGCCTGCCACCATTTGCCCCAGACTGGACATTTTTTCGGACTGGATCAGGTGCGCCTGGGTTTGCTGGAGGTGTTGCAGGGTTTGGCTGAGTTGGGCGGCCTGGGCTTCGGCGGCGATCGCCGCTTCTCGGCTGCGGGTATACAGCTCCGACTGGTCGATGGCGATCGCCACCTGGTCGGCGACCGCTTGCAGCAGCTCCACCTCACTGTCCGTCCAGGCGCGGGGGCTGCTGTGATAGCAGGCGATCGCCCCCAATCGATTTGACCGCGTTTCCAGCGGCATCAGCAGTTGCGCCACCGCATCCGCCCGGTTCAGCACTTCCAGCAGCCCCGGCTCCACCGTGCTCGGTCGTCCGTCAGCAATGCGCACCGTCTCCAAGTTGAGAATTTTTTCGCCCAGCACGCGCCCTGGGCCCAGCGGATAGTCACCCAAGAGACTCATCAGCGACGGATTGCGGGCTTCGTGGGTGATTTCCAGGCGAGTCGAGTCTAGCGTCGAGCGACACCACAGAAACTGGCAGCGATCGACCTGAAGCAGCGACCACACTTCGCTGACCGTCGTTTCCAAAATGGCCTCCAGATCCAGCGAGGCGCGAATCTGGCTGGCCAGGCGAAACAGCAGCGCCTCTCGTCGGCTCAGCAGTTCTTCCCGAGCCAGCGTCCGGTCAATGGCAACGGCCAGGCTATTGGAAATCCACCCCAGGGTTTTATGCACCGTCTGGGCAAACGGCAGATGACTAAACAGCGCCACCACGCCGATTAGCCGATCTTCCGTCACCAGCGGATAGGCCGCGAAACCCACGACCCGCTCGCGTTCCAGCCAGTCTTTGGAGCCGATGCACATGTCGTTGAGCACGTTGTCGGTCAGGTAAGGCTGGCGCGTTTGGGCAGCGTAGCCAATCACTGAAATGCCCATCGGAATGCGGTTTTGAAACTCCTTGGGGCAGGAGGAACCGCCCGCGCTGGCCCGCAGCTCTAGCAGGCGTGTTTCTGGGTTCAGCGTCCACACGTAGGCGGAGTGCGCGTCGAGATATTGCACCAGTTGGGCGGTGCAGCGCTTCAGGATGTCGGTGACGGTGCCGCCCTGAGACAGGGTGACGCCGACCGCTGCGCCCAGTTCTGCCAGGTGCGATCGCGCTTTGAGTTCCTGCTCAGCCTCTTTGCGCTCGGTAATGTCGGTGCGCAGGGCGATATAGCGCTGGGGTTTGCCCGCTGCGTCCAGAATCGGCACGATCGTCGTATCCACCCAGTAGAGAATATTATTCTTCGCTCGATTGCAAATTTCGCCGCGCCACACATTGCCCGAGGCGATCGTTTGCCACAGGTCGCGAAAAAACTCCCGCGAATGATAGCCGGAGCTAATCAGTCGGTGATCCTGACCAATTAGCTCCTCGCGGGAATACCAGGAAATTTCGCAAAACTTGTCGTTGGCGTAGAGAATCTTGCCTTTGGGGTCGGTAATGGCGGCGATCGAATGCTGATTGAGCGCAAACGCCAGATCAGACAGCAAGTCATACTTTGGTGCGGGCGTGTCGGCCGCCGCCGTAGCCGACACCTCACTGGCGGTGGCGCACAAAAGCTGGCGGTCTTGCAGCGGCCCAATCCGCCACTGGAACTGATGATAGGAGCCGTCGCGGTGGCGATAGCGGTTTTGAAACGTCACCTTTTTGCCCTTGGCAACCACTTTTTGCACATGGTTGAGGGTGAGTTCCCAGTCATCTGGGTGAATGAATTCCAGAAACGGCTTGGCCATCAGCTCGGCAGCAGTGTAGCCCAACAGCCTGCGCCA
This sequence comes from Cyanobacteria bacterium J069, assembly GCA_003695655.1. Taxonomy (GTDB): domain Bacteria; phylum Cyanobacteriota; class Cyanobacteriia; order Elainellales; family Elainellaceae; genus Thermoleptolyngbya. The sequence continues at coordinate 7 of RFIF01000299.1, read as the reverse complement.
GGCGGGG
>RFIF01000298.1 GCA_003695655.1 Cyanobacteria bacterium J069 | reverse complement strand
TCTCGAATCTTTCCCGGTCTTCGGCCGCGTCGATGGAGTCGGGCGAAGTGCCCCAAATTTTGGTTTCGGGCGAGTCGCAGAGGGGCAGCGCTGTTTGCAAGGGCAGGGCCAGCTTCAGCGGCGTTTGTCCGCCAAACTGGTTGATGATGCCTGCGGGATGCTCTGCCTCGATGATGTTCAGCACGTCTTCTTTGGTGAGCGGCTCAAAATAGAGGCGATCGCTCGTGTCATAGTCGGTGGAGACGGTTTCCGGGTTGGAGTTGACCATGATCGTCTCGAACCCTTCCGCCCGCAGCGCAAAGGAGGCATGACAGCAGCAATAGTCAAACTCGATGCCTTGCCCAATGCGGTTTGGCCCGCCGCCCAGGATCATGACCTTGCGCCGCGTCGAGGGCAGCACCTCCGACTCGGTGCCGCCGCTAGAGCCAGAACCCTCGTCCCCATTGACCATTTCCACTGGAGACTCGTACGCGGAGTAGTAGTAGGGTGTCAGCGCCTCGAATTCCGCCGCGCAGGTATCCACGGTTTTGTAAGTGGGGATGATGCCGAGGGACTTGCGGAAGGCGCGCACCTCGTCTTCGTGGGTCTTGGTGGCAAAGGCGATTTGGCGATCGCTAAAGCCCTGCTGCTTGATCGCCAGCATTTGCGGCTGGGTCAGGCTTTTGAGCGGCGTGCGTTTGAGGAATTTCTCGGTTTCCAGCAGTTCTGCCAGCTTGTCCAGGAACCACGGGTCAATGGCAGTAAGTTCGTAGATTTCCTCCACCGTCATGCCCATTAGCATGGCCTGGCGCAGCGTAAACACGCGCTCTGGGTTGGGCGTCCGCAGACCGGAACGGATTTGCTCTAGGCTGGGCAGCTTTTCGGGCTTGTCGCAGCCCCAGCCCGCGCGACCGGTTTCGAGCGATCGCAACGCTTTTTGGAACGACTCCTGGAACGTGCGCCCGATCGCCATCGCCTCACCCACGGACTTCATCTGCGTTGTCAGCACGGGCAGCGAGCCGGGAAATTTCTCGAAGGCAAAGCGGGGAATCTTTGTCACCACATAGTCAATCGTGGGTTCAAAGCTGGCGGGCGTTTTCTTGGTGATGTCGTTGGGAATTTCGTCCAGCGTGTAGCCGACGGCTAGCTTCGCTGCCATCTTGGCAATCGGGAAGCCCGTCGCCTTGGACGCCAGCGCCGAACTGCGCGATACGCGGGGGTTCATCTCGATCACGATGAAATCGCCCGTGTCGGGGTTCACCGAAAACTGGATGTTGGAGCCGCCTGTTTCTACGCCGATTTCGCGGATGATCTTGATCGATGCGTCCCGCAAGCGCTGATATTCCTTATCCGTCAGGGTTTGCGCCGGAGCCACGGTGATCGAGTCGCCCGTGTGGACGCCCATCGGGTCAAAGTTTTCGATGGAGCAGATGATCACGACGTTATCCGCCAGGTCGCGCATCACCTCTAGCTCATATTCCTTCCAGCCCAGCAGCGACTTTTCAATCAGAATCTGCGACACGGGGCTGGCATCCAGACCCGACTGCGAAATTTCCTCAAATTCTTCCTGGTTGTAGGCGATGCCGCCGCCCGTGCCGCCCATCGTGAAGGCCGGACGAATAATCAGTGGATAGGAACCGATCTGCTGGGCGATCGCCTTGGCTTCGTTCATCGTTTGCGCCAGCCCCGATGGACAGACGGGCACCCCAATCCGTGCCATCGCCTCTTTAAATAGCTTGCGGTCTTCCGCCATTTCGATCGCGGGCAGCTTCGCGCCAATCAGCTCCACGTTATAGCGCTCTAGCACATCGGTCTTGGCCAGGGCCACCGCCAGGTTTAGCGCTGTCTGTCCGCCCATCGTCGGCAGCAGCGCATCGGGGCGCTCTTTTTCGATGACTTTTTCCACCATCTCCGGTGTCAGCGGCTCGATGTAGGTGCGATCGGCTGTGTCGGGGTCGGTCATGATGGTGGCGGGGTTGGAGTTGATCAGCACCACCTCATAGCCCTCGTCGCGCAGGGCTTTGCAGGCCTGGGTGCCAGAATAGTCAAACTCGCAGGCTTGTCCGATGACGATGGGGCCAGAGCCAATCAAAAGAATTTTGCGGATGTCAGTACGGCGGGGCATAGCAGCAGCCTAGTGAACTAGCGGAAATCCAGAACATTGTAGAGGGTTTCTCGCAAAACAGACTGTGCTTTTATCACCATCTCCAGATTTGGCGGAGGGCGGCAAATCCTCTAGCCTTTTTGGGGGTTTGGCGGGTGGGGGCAGGTTGTGCCGTGCCAGAGTGGCGTTGGCGATCGCCCTGCTGATCTGGAATTCATGCAGCGCAACTCCATTAAATTATTTCTTCAGCCTGAAATTTTCTGTTTAGCGTTTATGCCTCAGGTTAGATTCCTGGCGCTTCGCAGGACTGCACGTTAAATCGTCCTGTTGAGATGGGAACTCTGTATACAAAGTTTCTAAAGTTTCTTAAAAACTATTAACGCAGCTATTAACGCTTTGTCACTTGGGCGGGCGATCGCTCAACTTACAGGTTCGGGCGATCGCTTTCCCTCTCTCTTAGACTCAGCATCCTGGCTCTGTCTTGACCTATCGTTCGCCCAGTTTTCGCCACTCAACCATGATTTCCCAGCCTTCCAAGTCTCAGGGTTCTGAACCGCCTGCTGGACAGATTCTCCACCCAGTACCGCATCTCGCCGCTCACCTCAGCCCCAAATTATCCATCGCCTCGCCCGGCGACTGTGCCGCAACGTTTGACCTGGAACGGAAGCTATCGCTGCTGATTGACCGCAGCCCTCTGGCTGTGATCGAGTGGGACACCGATCTCAAAGTCGTAAGCTGGAATGCCAGCGCAGAGAGAATTTTTGGGTTTAGCGCCGAGACAGTGCTGGGACAGAATGCCAACGAGTTCATCCTGCCTGCATCCCAGCTTGAGCTAGTCAACGAAATTGTCAAGCAGATCCTGAAGGAGAAAAAGGGCACCCACAGCATCAACGAAAACTTGACCCAACGCGGGCAGGTGATTACCTGTGAATGGTTCAACACGCCGCTGGTCAACTCGGCTGATGAGGTGATTGGCATTATTTCTATGGTGAGCGATGTCAGCGATCGCCGCCAAACCGAACAGCGCCTTCAGGATTCCGAGAGATTTCTCGACAGCGTGATCAATGGCAACCCCGACCTCATGGTGGTCAAAGACGAGCAGTTTCGGTTTGTCTTGGTTAACGATGCGCTGTGTCGGCAGCTTGGGCGCGATCGCAGCCAGCTCATCGGCAAAACTGACTATGACCTGTTTCCAGCCGCAGAAGCAGACCAGCTCCGCCAGGTTGATCGGCAGGTTCTGGCTACGGGACAAGAGTATCTAGGGGAACAATCTTCAACCCTGCCCAATGGAGAAGTCCGCTATTTTCTGGAGCGCAAAACCCGATTTCAAGATGCAAAAGGGCGTCGCTTCATTATTGTGACCGTCCGCGACATCACGGAACGCCGCTTAGCAGAGCTGGCTTTAGAGCAAGCAAAAGCAGAACTGGAGGAACGAGTCGCGGCTCGCACCGCCGAACTGCAAGAACAGGAGCAATTTCTTCGCAGCATCTATAACGGCACCGACCAGGGCATCTTCGTCATCGATGTCAGTCCAGAAACCACCTTTAGGCTGGTGGATTGCAATCTGACGCTGGCTCAGATTACTGGAATTCCGCAGGAAGTTTTTAGAAATAAGACGCTGGCAGAAATCTTTGACCCTGTGCAGGCAGAAAGATTTGCAAGAAACTATGAGCGCTGCGTCCGGGCTGGAAGTTCAATTACCTACGAAGAACGGGTTTGCTATGCTGATGGCACCGTGCAGTGGTTTGACACCACCCTCTTGCCCATGCGGAACGGGGACGGGCGCATCTATCGCATCATCGGCACCACAATCAACATTACCGATCGCCGCAATACTGAAGATGCGCTCGTCGAAAGTGAAAACCGCTATCGTCGCCTGGTAGAAACTTCACAGGACTTGATCTGGTCGTGCGATCGCCAGGGCTGCTTTAGCTTTGTCAATGCGGCTGCTCGCCACATTCTAGGCTACGAGCCAGAAGAGATGATCGGTCGCCCGTTCAGCGATTTTTTGATGCCCGGACAGTTCGAGTTTGACCGCCAAGTCTTCCGGGACGTGGTGGCGGGGGCAGTAGTGCAAAATCACGAGTCGGTCTATCGGGGCAAAGATGGGCAGCCCGTGACGCTGCTCTTTAGCGCAGTGGTGCTACGCGACGAACAGGGCAACATCCTGGGTACCACTGGCACCGCCCGCGACATCACCCGCGAAAAGCAGATGGAGCAAGAGCGATCGCGCTTGATTGACCTGCTGGAAGCCAGCCCCGATCTAATCGGCACCGCCGCGCCCGATGGCACTTCTCTTTACCTCAACCGCGCCTTCCGGCAAATTGCAGGCTTGGCAGATGATGCCGTCGTTGCATCCCAGCAGATCGGCAATTGGCACCCCGATTGGGCCAATCGCAAGATTATGACCGAGGGCATTCCCGCCGCCCTGCGAGACGGCACCTGGATGGGCGAAACGGCCGTGTTGACCCTGGAGGGCGAAGAGATTCCTGTTTCGCAACTGATTATTGCCCACAAAAACGCTGAAGGGCAGGTCGATTACCTTTCAACTGTGATCCGCGATATTCGAGAGTTTCGCCAGGCAGAAGCGGCGCTGCGCGAAAGCGAAGAACGCTTCCGACTGGTGGCTGAGCAAACAGGGCAACTGATTTACGACTATGACTTTGCAACGGGGCAGATTCGCTGGGCAGGGGCGATCGCCCAGATGACCGGCACCCCCCCCGCCGAATTTCAGCAGGTGGATATTGCTGCCTGGGAGCAGCGCATCCATCCAAGCGATCGCCAGCGGGCGGCTCAAATGCTGGAAAAAGCTATCCAGGAGCGATCGCTCTATTACGTGGAATACCGCTTTGCCCAGGCCGACGGCAGCTACATTTTTGTCGAAGATCACGGCGCATTGCTAGAAAACGAAGCGGGCGAAGTCGATCGCCTGGTGGGCGTCATGAGCAATATCACGGAGCGCAAGCAGGCGCAGCTTGAGCTAGAGCGATCGGAATCGACCCTCCGCCAGCGCAGCGAAGAACTCCAGACCGCGCTACAACAGCTCCAGCGCACCCAGTCGCAGATGGTGCAGGCAGAAAAAATGTCGAGCCTGGGCCAACTGGTGGCCGGCGTCGCCCACGAAATTAACAATCCCGTCAACTTTATCTACGGTAACCTGTCTCATGCCAGCGGCTATACGCAGGATTTATTGGGGCTGTTGGCGCTTTATCAAAAGCATTATCCCGCACCCCATGCCGAAATCCAGGACGAAGCCGACGCTATCGATCTGCCCTTTGTTCTGGAGGACTTGCCCAAACTGATTTCTTCGATTCGGGTGGGCGCAGAGCGAATTCAGAAAATTGTCGCGTCGCTGCGCACCTTCTCCCGCATGGACGAGGCCGAATTCAAAGCGGTGGATATCCACGACGGCATCGACAGCACGCTAATGATTTTGCAAAACCGGCTGAAAGGTAAGAGCGATCGCCCTGAAATTAGCGTTCATAAGCAATATGGCCATCTGCCCTATGTCGAGTGCTATGCGGGTCAGCTCAACCAGGTGTTTATGAATATCTTGAGTAATGCCATTGATGCGCTGGAAGAGGCGATCGCCCAGCCCGATAGCCCGTTTCGAGACAAGACACGCCAGCCCACCATCACCATCCGCACCGACCTGCTGAATGGGCAGTGGGTGTTTATTCGCATGAGCGACAACGGCCCTGGCATCCCTGAGTCGGTGCGGCAGCGCCTGTTTGACCCGTTCTTCACCACCAAGGCAGTCGGCAAAGGCACAGGCATGGGGCTGTCCATCAGCTATCAAATCATCACCGAGCGCCATGGAGGAACGCTGGAATGTCTATCGGAACCCGGCAGCGGGGCGGAGTTTGTGGTGAAGATTCCGCTGAAGCAGCTTCAGACCGCCGAGGCCTCTGAGGGTTCTGACCAGACGCAAGAAAAGCCGTAGAAACGCCAGGCGGGTTTACCCCTGGTGGAGTGGGGGCGCTCGACTTGTCTAGGCTGGCTGGAGTTTAGGCTGGCTGGGGTTAGGCTGGTGTTTAAGCCGGAAGCAGTGCTGCTCCGGTGTCGGGGTCGAACAGGTGCAGCTTGTCGGGCATGAGCGAGAGCCACACCTCATCCCCCGGCGCGATCGCCCGATCCGGTTCAATCCGCACTTGCAGCCAGGGTTCCTCGCTGCCTGGTTCATGAATGCTGACGCTGAGAAAGGTATCGGCTCCGAGGGCCTCAATGCGGCGGATACGTCCCGGCAGATTTTTGGGCGCGGGCAGGCTGAGGGTGAGATGTTCGGGACGGATGCCCAGGATGAGCGATCGCCCGGCATAGGGACGCAGCAGCAATTCCCAGCTTGCGGGCAGCGTCATGCGGAACTGGGGATGGGCGATCACTAGCGGTGGCTGCACCTGCACGGGCAAAAAATTCATGGGCGGCGAGCCGATAAACTCTGCCACAAATCGGTTGGCGGGGCGGTTGTAAAGCTCTAGCGGCGTGGCGATTTGCTGAATTTGTCCGGCGTTCAGCACGGCAATGCGATCGCCCATCGTCATTGCTTCGGTCTGGTCATGGGTGACGTAGATCGTGGTGGTGCCTAGCTGGCGCTGGAGGTTCACAATTTGGGCGCGGGTTTCCGTCCGCAGTTTGGCGTCCAGGTTGCTCAGCGGCTCATCCATCAAAAACACCTGGGGGCTGCGCGCCATGGCCCGCCCCAGCGCCACCCGCTGCTTTTGCCCGCCCGAAAGCTGCTTGGGCAGGCGATGCAGCAGGGGTTCAATCTGGAGCATTTGGGCCACGGTTTGCACGCGCTGGGCGATCGCCCGCTCGCGCTCGGTCATATAGCGCCATCCCTTGGGCAGGGGACGGGTAGCCGCCACCAGCCAGTTTTGCCAGGCGGGGGTGGTTTCTCCAGGCGGGGCGTCGGCATTGCGATCTGCGGCTAGCGCATTGACCGAGCGACGCAGCCCAAAGGCCAGATTGTCGGATACCGTCATGTGGGGATAGAGGGCATAGCTCTGAAACACCATCGCAATGTCGCGCTGGTTGGGCGGCAAATCGTTGACTTGGCGATCGCCCACCCAAATATTGCCAGCCGTGGCTGTTTCCAATCCAGCAATCAGCCGCAGCAGCGTGCTTTTGCCACAGCCGCTCGGCCCCACCAGCACCATAAATTCTCCGTCGCGCACGGTCAGGTTGATGCGCCGCAGCACGGCCGACGAAGTCCCAGCCGACTCGCCATCGATCTTGACTTTTTGAAAGCTTTTGTAGAGATTTTCTAAAACGACCTGCGCCACAGCGATTCTATCGACTCCGGTTCTATTGTCTCTGAAGCAGTTTGCTCAATTTCGCCTGATTTCGCCTGATTTCGCCTAATTTTTTCACCCGGTTTTACCCCATGCAGCCTCATTCAGGCTAATTCAGTCAATATAGTCAGGACTTACGCAGTTGAAACGAGTTTTATAGATTTTGGATGATTGTTCGCGGGCGCAGCCCGCGAACAATCATCCAACTGCGTAAGTCCTAATAGTTTTCGCCTTCGAGCGAGGATATCAAGACCGTCGCCTCTTTGGCGAAGATAACTCTATCCCCATCCAGATACTATTGGGAACACTATCGGGAACTCTAAGACATGAGGGAATATACAACTACTGACCACTAGCTGCTGACCGCCAGCAGAAGGGCTAATTCCTCTGTTTCCTTTCTGCTTCCTTCGTGCTAGACCCTGAATCTTGTCGAAAGCTTTAGTAGTTTATCAGAGGGCATTTGAAAAAATCTAACGCGGAATTGTTTAGCCGTGAGTTCGGTAATCCTGTGATGGAAGCATCTGAGGTCGAGGTGATCAATATCCTGATTGTGGACGACACGCCGGCCAACTTACAGCTATTGACCAGTTTGCTGCGCCGCCGGGGCTATGAGGTGCGCGCTGCAAACAATGGTGCTTTGGGACTGGCGATCGCCCGTGCTACAGCAACGGAGGTGATGCTCCTTGATATTTCCATGCCCGACATGGACGGCTACACCGTGTGCGAGCAGCTCAAGTCTGACCAGCGGACGCGGGATATCTCGGTGATTTTTGTCAGCGCGCTGGGCGAAGTCGTGGATAAGGTCAGAGCTTTTGCCGTGGGCGGGGTGGACTACATTACCAAGCCCTTTCATGTGCAAGAAGTGGTGGCGCGAGTCGAAACCCATCTGGCTCTGCGGCGGCTCCAGCAGCAGCTCCAGGCGCAAAACGAGCGGCTGCAACAGGAAATGCGCGATCGCCGGGCCGCCGAAGCCGCACTGCAATCGGCCAATCTAGAGCTAAAACGGCTGGCCCATTCAGACGGGCTGACTCAGGTCGCCAATCGTCGCCGCTTTGATGAATATCTGGTACAAGAATGGCAGCACATGCTGCGAGAACAGCAGCCGCTATCGCTAATTTTGTGTGATGTGGATTGCTTTAAGGCATACAACGATGTGTATGGACATCAGGAGGGCGATCAGTGTCTTCGAGAAGTTGCTGGGGTGATTGGCTCAGCCGTCAAACGCGCAGTTGACTTGGTGGCGCGATATGGCGGCGAAGAGTTTGCGGTGATTTTGCCCAACACGTCCAGCAGCGGAGCATATCAGGTAGCACAAGACATCCAGGCTGGCATCAAGGCCCTGGCCATGCCCCACATCACATCACTGATCGCCCCCATTGTGACGCTGAGTCAGGGCATCGCCACTGTTATTCCTCAGCTTGACGCTGAGCCTCACCAATTGATTGCGGCTGCTGATCAGGCGCTCTATCGGGCCAAGCAGGACGGGCGCGATCGCATTGTGGTGGCTGCCGCCTGATTCCTACACCCTGCCTTCTATCGAAGCGGATTTTGATTGACTAAGCGGATTTTGACTGGGAATCCCAACCGGACGAGGGAACTCCGCTGGCGTCGGCGCTATTTTGCGGACATAGAGGCAGTGGCGAACGGCTTGGGTCAGCGGCGTGGTGAATGGGGCGATCGCCTCTAGCTCGCCGCCCAGCACCTCCAGCAC
>RFIF01000297.1 GCA_003695655.1 Cyanobacteria bacterium J069 | reverse complement strand
CCTCGACACCCTCGATGGGCTGATCTTTTCTGGCGGCGGCGACCTTGACCCCAGTCTCTATGGTGGCGAACCCCATCACACCATTTATTTAGTGGATGAGGAGCGCGACGAGTTTGAGCTGGCCCTGGCCAGGGCCGCCCTGACCGCCAACGTGCCTACGCTGGGCATCTGCCGGGGAATGCAGGTGATCAGCGTCGCCAGCGGCGCAACGCTAATTACCCATGTCCCCGATGTTTACGGCGAGTCCGTCACTCATCGCCTCGACCATCCCCGCCGCCCGGTGCAGCATCCCGCCCAGGTGCAACCCGGCAGTCGCCTGGCCCACATGCTCGGCACCACCCATCTCACGGTCGTCTCCTGGCATCACCAGGCGATCAAAACCCTGCCCGACTGCTGGCACCCCGTCGCCCAGGCCGCGGACGGGCTGATCGAAGCGCTGGAACACAAACACCACCCCTGGCTGTTCACCGTCCAGTGGCATCCGGAGTTATCCCCCGCCGATCCGAACCATCAGCGATTGTTTCAATCGCTCGTGGAAGCGGCAAAGCGTGATGAATAAGTTGCGCTGCAACTTATTCATCACGCCTCAATTTTCCTAACCCCCAATCCCTAACCCCTAACCCCTAATCATGCGTTTATCTAACAAAGTTGCCCTGATCACCGGAGCCGGAAGCGGCATTGGTCGCGAGTCTGCGATTCTCTTTGCCAAAGAAGGGGCGCAGGTGGTGGTGTGTGATGTGAACCTGGCAACGGCGCAGGAAACGGTGAGCCTGATTGAGACAGCCGGAGGGGAGGCGATCGCCGTTCAGGCCGACGTGTCGAAAGCGGCGGACTCGAAGGCGATGATCGACGCGGCAGAGGCAGCCTACGGCAAGCTGAATGTGCTGTTCAACAATGCGGGTATTTTTCACGCGGCGGATGGCTCTGTGCTGGAAACCGAAGAAGACATTTGGGATTTAACCCTCGACATCAACCTCAAGGGTGTGTTTTTTGGCTGCAAATACGGCATTCCGGCGCTGCTGCGGGCGGGCGGCGGCTCCATTATTAACACGGCGTCGTTTGTGGCGCTGCTGGGGGCGGCGACTGCGCAGATCGCCTACACCGCTAGCAAAGGCGGCGTGCTGTCGATGACGCGGGAAATCTCTGTGGAGTTTGCCCGCCAAAACATTCGCGCCAATGCCCTCTGTCCTGGCCCGGTGGAAACGCCGCTGCTGCAAGAGCTGCTGGCAGACCCGGCCCGCCGCCAGCGCCGCCTGGTGCATATTCCCCCCGGCCGCTTTGCCAAAGCCGAGGAAATGGCGCAGGCAGCCCTGTTTTTGGCCAGCAATGAGTCTTCCTTTGTGAATGGCGCAACCTTCACGGTGGATGGCGGCATCACCGCAGCCTACGTCACGCCCGAGTAGTGTTGTCATCCATTTTAAGACTGGCTCCCAATTCAAAGTTGCCTAAAGAAAAAAAGCCTGGTTTCAGGAATTGGCAGCATTGGCGCTGAAGTGTTTTGCAACGCTGCGATCCAGGCTTTCTAGCACGGTTTTAATCCAGCAGTTTGGCGCGATTTCGACACTATTTCAGCGCGATTTTCAGGATTCGGTTTGGCGATTTAGGACTCGATTCACGATTCAGGTCAGGACTGACATTTAGGACTTATGTCTAGAGTGCGGTTAGGCTCGCTGTCACCCAGCGGCGCGACCGGCATAGCATTTGCAATATCAAGATTTGGCCGAAATTTCCGGCTGTGCTGCCAAAACGAATGTGGGCATTCTAGACTAAAGCATCGAAATAAGTCATCGCAAAATAATCAACGGCGATCGCTCCGCCGAGCGGTTCCTTGCCGCACCGTGCGATCGCCAACCGCTCGATCACCATTTCGGAATCAGGGAAACTTCACCATGAATAGCACTCAAGCAAACAGCATCCCAACGCTGGACAGCACGAAACTGAACGCTTATCGAGAATACGGAATTAGTCGCTTTGAGCAGCTTTTGTTGCAGCTACCGCCCCAGCCTCACGAAGCAGACCGATTTCTAGACAACGCCATCCGCCAATTGACGGGACTGCCGCCCGCCCCCGCCACCGCCCATCCCTATCACGGCATCTACGGCACGTCGTTTACCATGAGCCACTATCGAGATGGCGGGAGCGATCGCCTGCGGGAGCTGCTGCAGAAACAGAACCAGCTTCATGCGCTGGATGAGGAGATCGATAGACTGATCCGGCTGATGTCTGACTTGCCAGCGCGGCCGGCCGGCAGCCCACCCTATGTGCGGCTGTTTATTCTGCCCGAAGACGCGCCGCCCCAGCCTACCCCGCCCAACACCCAGGCCAACTATCCGCCCGCCAAGAAGCAGTTCGTTACGCCAGATCAGATTTTGCAAATTATCGGCTCGACGCAGTTGCGCGATCGCGTGATCGCCATGACTCCGGGCATCAACGCCACCTTCGAGAAATTTGAAATCAACACACCGCTGCGGATAGCCCACTTTTTTGGGCAAGTGCTGCATGAAAGCGGTGGCTTTCGCTATTTGCGCGAAATCTGGGGGCCGACGGATGCCCAACGCCGCTACGAGCCGCCCTCTAGCCTCGCCAAAACCCTGGGCAACACGCAGCCGGGAGATGGCGCACGCTATATGGGGCGCGGCGTGATTCAGCTTACGGGTCGCTCGAACTATGCCCAGTTTTCAAAGGCGATGGGCGTAGATTTTGTGGCTAATCCTGACTTGGTGGCGTCGCCGCAATATGCCGTGACGGCCGCTGGCTGGTTTTGGCAGACCCGCAAGATCAATCAGCACGCCGACCGCGACGACCTGACGGCAGTCACCCGCGTGGTGAACGGTGGCCGCAACGGACTCGCCGATCGCCAAAAGTATCTGACTCGCGCCAAGCAGGTCTTGGGCGTGCGCTAAGGATAAGAAATTGGGAGGGCGATCGCCCACAGCCCATACAGCCCCGTCAGCGACACCCTCCCACCCCGTCAGCCCCGTCAGCAGCACCCGCAACCCCAGCAGCAGCACCGCCTGCACCAACACCCAATATTCGCCCTTTTTGCCTTGCCACCACGCCTCGCGGCTAAATCCCCAATCCGTCAGTAGTTTCATGCGTCCCTATCTTCCTGCAAGGTAGGACAATTTGGGATTTGTGCAGCGAAGCTCAACGGCAACTGCTCTGTCTGCACTAATGCAGGATTCAGCGGCTTCAACGACTATATGGCTGCTCAATGTTTAAGCCTGGAATAACTCGATAATGCTTCACGTTGAGAGTACAGAGGGTTGCATTACGCCCAACCGCACAAGCGGCAATCAAGGCATCAATCAGGCCAACCTTGTGAGACAGATGATATGCCGTAAAGTCAGATAGGGCGCGGGCGCAGTCAGTTTCAGTTGTCCAAACAATGGGTAACGGTGCTACAAGTTGTAGAACTTTTCGCACTTGCTGTTTGTTCTGAGCATCCTGAATCAACTCCATCACAACAAAGCCAGGAATACTTGGCAATTCGACGAGAGAGGCAAACCAAGCCAGCGCTGATCCATAACCCCGCTGGATGTCGATCAGGACATCGGTATTAAGCAAGTACATCCGCTACCTAGCCCTACTCACGGTGTTCAGCTTGGTCGCGCAACCTGCGTGCATGTTCCTGGCTGTCGGTGATATCAGAGCGGGAGTTAATCACCTCAATACTTTCCCAATAGGCAACTAGCTCCACTCCAGTTTTGGGAGGGTTTTGCAGAAAAGGGCGAAAAGAAAGAACACGCAGAATGTATTCTGCTAAAGGCAGTTTAAGCTGAGATGCCTCAGTAGAGAGTTCATTTTCTAAATCCGAAGGTAGCTCTATGCTGACGTTCACTGTCCCCTCCTTCACTGACTGCCTTAACTTAAACACTTTAATCGATCATATTCAACGTCAGATCGCACTTCCCTACCTCTCTGCCTTCGCGCCTGCAAAAACATAGACTAATAGAGCGAAGCAGCGGCTAAGCTGAAGGACGGCTAGCATCCTTAATATCTTCATTAAGCTCTTTCGTTTGCCCACTCCAGCGTGATGTTGAGCTGCATTTTCGTGATAAGTTCACGACTTTTCTGCCGCTTGCTGCTTGCTGCTTTTGCAGATCAGCGAAGAGGGCTTTCAAATCATGATTGAACGACCGTGAATACTCTTCACGAACTTTGTGAATCTCTTCGACAATTGCATCTTGATACATGATTAATCTCCGAGCAGCTCATAGGGTGTACAAAGAATCGGTAGCTCATATCCCAAGTCAAAGCTAATTTCTGCCAATTTCCTTTGAATCTGAGCATTAGCAATGTGCTTGCAGTTCCAAGTGAGCAGGTAATCCATGCCATGAACCGTTGCGGCTGCAATATGCACAGCGTCAACATCGGCTTTTGCGGGTAGGCTACTGCGGTTCAAAAATTGCTCTGCTAGATCAAGCACAGATTGGTTTAAGTCGAGCAACGCAAGATCACGAATGATTTCGAGGCGCTGAGACGCAATTTCAGCATCTCCTTGGGAAGTTTCTTTCACGACTGCTTGAGAGGCGTAAAGTTGGAAAACATTGCGGCGCGTTTCCCACCACTCCCTCGTAACCTCAATATTAGCAGCTACGACAATATCTCTGCTAGGTCGAGCAGTCAGGTAGCCCAAGATACTAGTTTCAATATAAACAGTTTCACTCATGCAGGAAAGTGGGCATCGGTTTTATCCATCTTAGCTTCCCTTCCTGGTCGCCCTACATTAGCCCTCGCTTATCGAGAACATAAAGCTACTTTATAACCCAAAAGACTCTTTACTTGCTTGACCATCTATCTCCTCCCATGACCACGATGGATTGCCATGCTTTCGATAAAATAGAAACTCTCGGTCTACTAATTGTATCTTCTGTGTATTAGGATTATAAGAAAGGATCAGCGGCGAAATACTTCTGACCGCTTGAAGCTTGTCAATTTTATTCAATGCAGCGGATAAATCTGAAAGTCTAATTCGTTCCTCATAAGCTTGAATTAGTGTCAAAAGATTTGCGCGGCTAATTCCATCACGTAAATCCTGATTTGATGCTTCTACGCATGCTCGAACAATTCTTTGATAAACTTTGAGCTCACTTTCTCCTGAGTCTCGAAGTCCTCGGCTCACAACATCATCAAATAAACGATAACGAACTGCTTCTTCGCTACAAATACTATTTCTAGCTCTTACTAATGCGTCTCGATCATCAAGAACCTTTGGACTCCAACTGCTCTCATAGATTCCTGACTCATAACAGTATTTTTCTGCAAGACGTTGTAAGAGCTAATTTATAAAGAAAATCTGAAGAGAGGCAAGTGAAACTGAGGGTGAACTTTAGGCTAAAAGAGATGCTTCTAAAGTCCGCCGATGAGTCGCCT
>RFIF01000296.1 GCA_003695655.1 Cyanobacteria bacterium J069 | reverse complement strand
TCTATGCACTGAGTCTCAGCGGGGTGAAAATCTTGGGCGCTGTTGCGCCGATTGGGGGAACCGCGCTGATGATTGGGTGGGGTTGTCTGGCGATCGCCGCACTAAGCCTGAAATATTGAGCCTGAAATATTGAGCCTGAAATAGAGACTAAAGGCGGGGGACAAAAAAGGCTCCCAAAAGAACTTCTGGAAACCTGGTGCTGAAAGTTTTGTACTGAACTTTGTGCTGAAAATATGTAGACCTGGAAATATGTAGACCTGGAAATATGTAGACCTGGAAATATGTAGACCTGGAAATATGTAGACCTGGCAAAACTCTTAATGCCTTACGGCTGCGCGATGGAAACTGCCCCTGCGAAGCGTTGGGCAGGCCCTGTCATCTCTGCGTAATTTAGAATTGGCTCTTCCACGATGAGTTCGCTCGGAAACACAAACTCTGCCGTCTCGTAGTATTGCTCTGTTAATTCGGCTCGCTGCGACATCTGATCCATATAGCCCACAAAGTGGCCCACTAAGAAATAGACCGCTACCAATGCTGCTGCCGCTACCGACACCAAAAATCCCGCCAGCATTAGCGAAAATTCTTTACGATCGAGCGCTTCCTGCATGAGGTGCAAAGCCCATGCCACCAGCGCAACAACAATAACGAGAATGAAAACCATTCCTGATAAAAATGTAATGTTTTGTAATATTTCACATTGTAACAGTTCCTCAGAAAAGTGTCTCTAAAGGCGATCTGGAGATTTTGGGGAAAGGATGCAGGCGGAAGCATGAAGGATGAATTGAATATCCTCTTCATCCTCTAACTGTGACCTGATGCTGCTGCAAGTACTGCTTAATTTCGGCGACGGTGAGCTGACCGTAGTGTAGCAGCGAGGCCAGGAGGGCGGCTTCAGCTTTACCCTCCGTGAGGGCTTCATGAATGTGAGCACAGGTGCCCGCGCCTCCCGACGCAATGACGGGAATTTGCACCTGTTCGGCGATCGCCCGTGTCAATTGCAGGTCATAGCCCGCCTGAGTGCCGTCGGCATCCATGCTCGTAACCAGTAGTTCGCCTGCGCCACGCTGCTCTACGTCCTTCGCCCAGGTAAGCGCATCCAGACCCGTATTCTCGCGACCGCCCCGCACATAGACGTCCCAACCCGGATTTTCGGGATCATCGCGGCGGCGGGCATCGATCGCCACGACGATGCACTGATTCCCAAAGCGATCGCTGGCCCGGTTGATAAAGTCTGGCTCTCGAACGGCCGACGAGTTAATGCTTACCTTGTCAGCTCCCGCCCGCAGCAGTTGCTTGATCGTCTCCAGCGAGCTGATGCCGCCGCCCACCGTCAGCGGGATGAACACTTGCTCGGCAGTGCGATACACCACGTCATAGATAATGTTGCGGTCTTCGTGAGTGGCAGTGATATCCAAAAACACCAGCTCGTCGGCTCCGGCTTCGTTGTAAACCTGCGCCAGCTCCACCGGATCGCCTGCATCCCGCAGATTGACGAAGTTCACCCCTTTCACCACGCGCCCTGCTTTTACGTCCAGACAGGGCAGAATTCGTTTTGCCAGCATGTTGTGCGATCGCCCAATAATGTTCTGTTCAGGATTTTTTACAACGGTCAATTCCGCAGCGGGCTGAGAAAAAGCGCCACCAAGTCACCACAATATCGCTTAAATGGAGCGCAATATAGCGCAATACACTGATACACTGGCATATTGTTTGCCGATCGTTGAGTGTCGAGATGCAAATTGGTCAAAAGGTTCGGGTTCGCCGGTTGCGCGATCGCGCAGGTCAAGCTGTGATTCAGCGGTTAGGAAAAGTGGGTGAGATTCAAGACTTCAAAATGACGGATGGCAGCGGTGTCGGCGTCATCGTGCAGTTTGAGGACAAATTTTCCACTTGGTTTTTTGAAGACGAGCTAGAAGCCGTGTCTTAAGGAAACGCATGAGTTTCATCCTGACATTTTTGGGCAAAGGCGGGACCGGGCGAACCACCGTGGCGATCGCCGCTGCAAAGCAGTTTGCGGCGCAGGGCCGGCGGACGCTGCTGGTAGGACAAGACCCTGGGCCTGCCTTTGGTCTGCTGCTGGGCGCGTCTGTGGGCGCAACCCCGCAAGACATTGGCGCAAATCTAAGCGCCGTGCAACTCCAGAGCACGACGCTGATGGAGCACAGTTGGGAAGAACTCAAGCGCCAGGAAGCGCAATACCTGCGGACACCCATTCTCAAAGCCGTTTATGGACAGGAGTTGGGCATTTTGCCAGGCATGGACGGAGCGCTCGCACTAAACGCGCTGCGCGAATTTGACGGCAGCGGCCAGTATGACGTGATTGTGTATGATGGCGCGGGCGACCTGTCTACCCTGCGAATGCTGGGCTTGCCGGAAATCGCCACCTGGTATTTCCGCCGCTTTCGTAAGGTGGTTGCCGATTCTGACCTGTGGAAGGCGGTGTCGCCTTTTGTACAGCCTGTGGCAGCCGCCGTGCTGAATGTGAACTGGTCGGGCGATATGTTTAACCAGCCCGCCGTGCAGCAAAGCAATAATTTAATGGAGCAGGGCAAGGCAGCGGTGAATGACCCGACCCACGTGGCTGCCTACCTGGTGACTACACAGGACGCAGCAGCGATCGCCACTGCCAAGTATCTCTGGGGTAGCGCCCAGCAGGTGGGCCTGACCGTCGGCGGCGTGATTGTGAACCAGGCGCAGGATGGGGCGGGTGTGGCTTCAGAGTTTGCGCCCCTATCGGTGACGGCCCTGCCCAACTATCCTGGTCAGGACTGGCAGCCGCTGGTGGATGCCCTGCCCGACTTTACTCAGGCCAACCAGGCACCCAGGGCGATCGCTATCAACGTCGCCGAGCGCAAAGTCGCCCTCTTTCTCCCTGGCTTCGACAAAACCCAGGTGAAGCTGAGCCAGTCTGGCCCAGAGGTGACGGTGGAAGCAGGCGACCAGCGCCGCAACATTGCCCTGCCGCCAGAACTCAGCGGCCGCCAGGTGACCGGCGCAAAGTTTCAGGACGGCTTCTTAATCATCTCTTTCTAGGATAGGACTTACGCAGTTGAATGATTTTTCGCGGGCTGCGCCCGCGAAAAATCATTCAAGATCTATCAAACTCGTTTCAACTGCGTAAGTCCTGTAGGATTTGCTGAGGCGAGATTGTGAAAGGTCTGGCTTCTAGACTTGAAACCTGACCTCTTTCCCTGCTCAAGGTTCGTCTAAAACGGCAGCCGTGTAAATTGCGTAAAGCTGGCGGCTGTTAGCTTGTTCGCTTTCACGCCCGACAGTTCTGCAAGCACCTCATCCGAGCTACTGAGCAAGATGCGAGCGCTGTTGCCAGACTGCTCAATTCGCAGACTGCGAAAGGTCAATCCCTTCGTCAGCCCAATTACGTCTTTGCCCACTTTGAAATCTCGAATGTAATCAATGCCGCCGTGCTGGGCAATCACAAACGTATCATTGCCAGCACCGCCGAACATTACATCGCTGCGTCCGCCGCCCACCAGCAGGTCATTGCCGCGGCCAGCCTTCAGGATATTGGCTGTGGCGATTTGATTTTCGGCAGTCAGCTTTTTGAAACCCCGCAGCAGATCAGTCGTCTCTCCGGCCACCAGCACGTCGTTACCGCCGCCACCCAGCAGCACGTCAGGCCCGCGCCCCCCAATCAAGGTATCGCCACCCTGTCCGCCAATCAGCCGATCGGTGCCCTCGCCGCTCAGCAGATAGTCATCACCACCCAGGCCGCGAATCACGTCATTGCCAGCCAGCCCTTCAATGCGATCGCCCCGTCGCGTTCCCCGGATCGCATCTCTTCCTCCTGACCCCACGATGCGATTGAATTTCTTCGGAGTTCCCTTGGGAGGGGTGCCGCCAGCCTGCTTCACCAACAGGTCAAATTCATTCGCAACGCTAATTCCAGATGAGTCAGTAGCCCGCACCACAACTCGGTAGCTGCCTGCATTCCCACCCGCTGGCGTGCCGCTAAATGTGCGCGTCACCGGGTCAAATTTCAGCCAAGCAGGTAAAGGACTGCCGTCACTCAAACTTGCTGAGTACGTCAACACATCGCCTGCATCAACATCGACAAACGTATCAGCATCCACCACCAGGCTGAATTCGCGTCCGGCCGCCGCCGTCTGTCCACTAATTGACTTTTGCACCACAGGCGCATCGTTCACATTCAGCACGGTCAGCGAAAAGGTGCCCTGTCCCTCTGCCCTGCTTGGATCAGTGGCGGTCACCCGCACCACAATCGTTCCCACGTCTGCATTGGTCGGCGTGCCTGAAAAGGTTCGAGTTGCAGGGTCGAACGTTAGCCAACTCGGCAGCGGTGCACCGCTCTCCAGGGTCGCTTTGTAGATGAGTGCATCACCGTCCGGATCAACAAAGGCGTTCGCTGGAACTTGAGCCGCAAAGGGGAGCTTTTCGGTCGCGCCGCGCCTGGGTAACGGCACCGCCAGCGTGGGAGCTTGGTTGGCAGCCACCAGCACCGAAACTGTTGCTGTTGCCGAGTCAAAAATGCCGTCGTTTGCTCGAAACGAGAAGCTGTCTGTGCCGCTAAATCCGGGATTTGGCGTATAGGTGTAAGCTCCGGTGGCGGTGTTGCCAATGACGACCGTCCCCTGGCTGGGAGCCGTCACAATGCTGAATCTCACCGGATCGCTATCGGGATCGGTCGCCGTCAGCGTCCCGGTCTTGGGCGCATTGACGCGCGTGCTAAGGCTGCCGCTTGTCGCGATAGGTGCACTATTTGGCAAAACGGTGATGTTGACGGTTGCCAAAGCGGAGTCATCGGTTCCGTCATTTGCCTTGAAGGTGAAACTGTCGGTTCCAGAAAACCCCGCGTTGGGCGTGTAGGTATAGGCTCCTGTCAACGGATCGGTAATGACTACTGTACCGCCGGTCGGTGCCGTGACAATGCTATAGCTAAGGGCGTCTCCTTCCACATCCGTCGCCGTCAACATCCCTGCTTCTGTTTTGCCAGTGCGCGTGTTAAGCGTGCCAGCGTTGGCAACGGGAGCGTCGTTAATAGGCGTAATGGTGATGTTAATCACGGCGGGCGCAGACTCTTCAAAACCGTCGTTTACCCGGAAGCTAAAGCTGTCGGAACCGTTCGCATTGGCGTTGGGCGTATAGGTAAACGCACCCGTGTTGGGGTCAAAGGCGGTAATGGCGCCGAGACTAGGCCCGGTGGCGATCGCATAGGTGAGCGGGTCATTATCGCCATCCGTCCCAGACAGCGTTCCCGATACAGCAACATCTTCATTCGTCGTCAGGCTTCCCCCATTGGGCACAGGAGCCACATTGCTCGGCGTCACCGTAATGCTGATCGTTGCCACATTGGAGTTGGCGTTTGGCTGTCCCGTCCCGTCGTTCGCTCGAAATGTAAAGCTGTCGCCGCCTACAAAACCTGCATTGGGGGTGTAAGTATAGGCTCCTGTTGAGGGATCAAAGCTCGTCAGCGTGCCATTGGATGGCCCATCCACAATGCTATAACTCAGCACGTCTCCGTCCACATCTGTCGCCACAATGCTGCCAGTTTGAGGCTGGTTTCTGGGCGTGCTGAGGCTGTTATTGGTTGCAATAGGCGCATCGTTAATTGGTGTAATCGACACGCTAGCCGTTGCGATGTTTGAATAGACCGTGCCGTCAAATACGCGATAGGTGAAGCTGTCCGCTCCATTCGCGTTCGCATTCGGCGTGTAGGTGAAAGCTCCCGTCGCCGTGTCGGTAATGGTGATCGTTCCCTTAGTCGGCGCAGTCACGATTTCGTAGGTCAGCACGTCACCTTCTACATCTACACCCAGCAGCGTGTCTGATGCAGCGGTGTCTTCGTCGGTGCTAAAGCTGATGTTGGTCGCCGTCGGTGCATCGTTAATCGACGTAATCGACACGCTGGCTGTTGCCACGTTGGAATAGACCGTACCGTCAAATACGCGATAGGTGAAGCTGTCCGCTCCATTCGTGTTCGCATTCGGCGTGTAGGTGAAAGCTCCCGTCGCCGTGTCGGTAATGGTGACCGTTCCTTTGGTCGGTGCAGCGACAATCTCGTAAGTTAGCGTGTCACCATCCACGTCTTGACCCAGCAGTGTTCCCGAAGCAGCCGTGTCCTCATCAGTCGCCACGTTCAGGTTGCTGGCGTTCGGTGCGTCGTTGATCGGGTTAACCGTAATCGTCGCCGTTGCCGCTGCCGAATACACCGTGCCGTCAAACACGCGATAGGTAAAGCTGTCGGGGCCATTGGCATTGGCATTGGGCGTATAGGTAAATGCGCCCGTTGTCGAGTTAGTGATCGTCACCGTTCCTTTAGTGGGTGCAGTGACAATCTCGTAGGTCAGCGTGTCCCCGTCCACATCTAGCCCCAGCAGTGTTCCTGAAGCAGGTGTGTCTTCATTCGTCGTCACATTCAGGTTGCTGGCAGTCGGTGCGTCATTGACGGGGTTAACCGTAATCGTGATCGTTGCCGTGTTGGAATTGCTCGTGCCGTCGTTCACCTGGAAAGTAAAACTATCGGCACCGTTGAAGTTGGACCCTGGCGTGTAGGTATACGCACCGGTTGCCGCGTTAGTGATCGTCACCGTTCCATTCGCGGCAGTTGTAGCAATGCTATAGGTTAACGCGTTCCCTTCTGGATCAGATGCCGAGAGAGTGCCCGAGAACGCCGTATCTTCGTTGGTTGTGATCGAGCCGCTGTTGGCCGTAGGCGGCTGATTCACGACGGCATTCGGAATAAACGCTACCCCACGAAAGACTTTATTTGCGCCAGCAGTGACGAGAGTTGTAGAAGTTGCGCTGATATCAACGTTAAAAGCAGCCGAATCAACAATGCGAACCAGCGAGTTGTTTGCGCCAGTTCCCTGGGTGGCATAGAGTTCAACCGTGCCGCCAGCTATTTTTCCGGTAAGGCCGGAGAAGTTGCCAACTAGTCTTCCACGCAGCGTCCAGGTAGAGCCATTAAAAGAGTACTTGCGAATTCCCTGATCTGCCGCTGCGGCGCTGTTATCAGCAATATACAGAGTGTCAACACCAGCTACGGTAGCGTCTCGGTCTAACAGAACAAATTCAATTGGGCTAGGGCCACTTACTGCTCCAGGAACCAGCGTAATAGTATTGGTTCCACTGGTTGGTAATCCAGTCCCTATTGTGTTAAGTCCAACATTTCCAGTTCCGGCAGCAGTTGTATAAAGCTGTCCCCCTGCAATACCTACAACTCGTACCGCGCTGTCCGTACCAGTAATCCGTGTACTGCTTCCTGTGCTGCCATAGGTAACATAGCGAATTCCACCCGTGTTGCCGCCATTAGATATACCAGCAACCCAAAAACGCGTTCCATCATCGGTTACAACACTGCGAACGTTACCAGGCTGGCTGCCCCCTATAAAGCCGTCACTGATTCGAGTAGTGGTGTCTACATTGCCATTCCCATCAATACGGGCAACGATGCGATTCACGCTAGCGCTGTCGGTATTGGGGACGCCAGGAGTGCCAACAGCTGCGTCGTAGCCTACTAAAGTTAGATATTGACCATTGGTTGAGAGACTTAGCGCGCCTTCAGAGGTAGCAGTACCACTTAACGTTAATCTTCGGTTGCTGCCGTTTATTGCCGTAGGCATCGCAATAGACTGAACCAAGTTGCCATTAGTGTCGTATTCGTCCAAAAAGACGGCGGTTGCGGCATTGCTCAGTGTGGCGCTGCCATCGCCGATGCGGAGAACGACGATACTGCCGGCGGTAAAGGCGGGGAGGATGCCTGTGTAGTTCGTGAGGGCATCGGCGCTAAAAGGGTTGGCGGCTTCAATACTGCCAGTGGCATATTCCAGCGTCCAGTCGCCGCCGAGGGCTTGTCCGCCTGTCAGGTTGGTGGAGGCGGCGAGGTCGGCTCCGGTGATCTGGGCGAGTTGCTGGACGAAGGCGGTGCCGTCGCCGCTGGCAATGTTGCAGCCATAGAGCAGGATATCGGCATCTTCAGTGAGGGACGCTGACCAGTTTTGGAGCAAATCACTGTATTGCCTCAGGGTGCTGCTGTTTAGCACGCTGGAGCCTAGCTTGATGCTGCCAGAGCTGCCGTGGGACACAATGTGAACGCTGCTGATATCGGTGCGCCCAGCCAGATAATCTGTAATCTGCTGAATGCCGTCTTGATAGGTGTTGAGGATGTAAACGTCGGTGCCCGGTTGAATACTTGAAATTAAATTTTGGTAATCGGGTGTAGCAGCATCAATGAAGATGACGGAAGAATAGCTGGTATTTGAGGTCATGACTGAATTGAGGTAGATGGATAGACGGGCGTTGCTGAATGACGCTATGATTTCGTCGGATTGAGGACAGAGCCTCAAGGCTTTCAGAAACTATTTCATAGACCGATTCAGCAACGCCGATAGACGCACTAAAAATCGAGCTGACAATGATTGCTGACCAAACTACATAACAACTTCGGCAGCCTGATTGATGAGGGCGATCGCCCACTTTGGAAATACTTTTATAAATCAGCTCTGATAACGCTTAATGAGAGAACAAAGACAAGCCAATAGCAGTCAAATTTGAAAAATTGGGTTAAAACTTTTGCTCCAACACCTGGCAGAAGATCAATGGGATAAGACATCTCGACATTCAGTAGTTAGAGCCTAACGGGTTAAGCCGTGCAAACTAGCAAAACCCAAAGTGTGAGGATAATCCATTAAGACGGATTGATCAAGTCCAATGAGTCAAGATTCCTCTGAGAAAAAGCGCGTATGGCTTTCTCTATGATTAAATTATTCCCTATGTTGCAAAACATTAAACGAGTGAGCCAAGATTTTTCAGTGAATTTACTTCCCGGATCTCAAAACTCATCAAAGTATTAAGAACGCCCAGAATCTCTAGGCCGTTAGAGAGTTCTATGAACTGAAATCAGCATATTTTCGGAGTTTTAAAGCAGTGGTAAAACCGATTCCGTGGAATTACCAGCTTGGTTGCACGGTCTCTTTTTGGAAGGTTGGTTTCCAACTCTTTTTAGCCTGGTTAACTATACAGAGATCTCAGTGGAAACCAGGGATTTTGAACTTTGATCGATAAACGCTTGCAAAACATTAATTTGTGTATTAGTCGGAGATGCGATCGCCTGTACTTGCTGGACATACCGCAGCGCCTCTAATCCCCCTAGCTGGTGATAACGACACAGATAAGCAGCACAGACTAATGGCGATCGCTCGATACCCCGCTGACAATGGACATAGACTGGACGCTGGCGTCTGAGCTGTCGGTGCAATAGTTCCGTCGCCATCTCTAAATGCGCAGGCAGAAGCGGCAGCAAGTAGTAACGATTTGGCAAGATGTAGCGCTGACTGTGAAATTTCTCGGCAATATTTTGAGGGAGCCGTCCTTCTGCCTCGGCACAGAGCGACAGCACCACCTCGATATTGGCAGAGGTAAGGGTGCTAGCGTAGGCTGGGTTTGGGAGGGAGCCGATCGCTAAGCGGTTGGGCAAGATCCAGCGGATGTCAGTTTGGCAAATAGGGGAGGTCGGGGGCCGCATCAGAAGCTTGGGCGATCGTCTTGGCTCTAAAATCAGTCCCTGCCGCGATCGCAGTGTTTGCAAGATACCTTCGCCCATTGTGGTTTTCCCTATCCCTCAGTGCCGACTCTATCTCACACTTCAGGGTTGCTTCCCCTTAATCAGGAACCATTCCATTGCCCTAACCCCAGCTCCCATGTTTCATGTGTCTAATTTCTTAACTGCGTATCTTGTGCTGTCTGCGATCGCCTTCAGTATTTATGTATCCATTTTTTTGAAAGACCCCTCAACCCCCAAAAACGACACACTGTCGTGGATTGTTCTGATCGCAGCAACCCTGCTTTCGCCGATATCTCTGCCGCTTTCGCTCGTCAAGTGGCTCAAAACACCCCGTCCCCCTGCTACATAGCTTGTTCAGTCAGTGAGTTTTGGTGGGCAGCGCATATGTATTCTCTCTGGTGCTATATATAAAAATGAATGAGATTTTTCCCACTATTCAGAGCGGATTTACAAAGTCAATCCTAAGTCGCTTATATCCCTTGTATATCAGGGGTTTTGGCTTCCGGGAACTGCATTAAGCAGTTTTTCTGAAAGC
>RFIF01000295.1 GCA_003695655.1 Cyanobacteria bacterium J069 | reverse complement strand
CTGACCCCTAACCCCTAAAACCATGTTTGAGCTGATTTCCTACCAAAAGTTTCGAGACACGCCCAGCGTCCGCTTCTTTGACATCACCATTGCCAACTCCAATGCCCGCGACCTGGTGTTTCACGAAGGCCCCGCCACCAGCCCTCATAACAGCGACGACGGCCACTGGCAGTTTTACATGCATCCCAACCAGGAAGATAATCTGCTGGCACTGTCGGGCGGTCGCACCTTTTATCTGGTGAACTTTGCCTGGGATTATCCGTTTCATATCGTGCGGCTAGAGGCAAATGGCGAGATTTTGCGGCTGCCCCCCGGCACGTTTCACCGCTCCGTGTCTGACCCAAACGGTTCTTTGGTGCTGAATCAGGCCGTTCGCACGGCAGCCGCGACGGTGGCCAGCGAGTTCCGCGTATACAACAGCGGCGACATTCCCCGACTGCTGCGCGCCACGTCCCAATCGGCCCCGCCGCCCAAGAAGCATGGCTTTGAGCGGGTGCAGTTGCGGGTGGCCTAGGCTACAACGCCTTGAACATTCAGCGGGCGCGGCTGACATACTGACCGTGAATATTCACCATGTAGGGCACGATGTAAGTAAGCAGGGCTGAGATCCAGCGATCGCCACTCATCTGCTGATTCAAAATAGCCGCGCCGTGATTGATGATTAGCAAAATAGAACCCACGATTAGCGCTACTTTGATCGCTGTTGGCGCAAGCTGTGGATCGAGCAAACTCTGGCCGTATGCTTTGAGCGATCGCATAGGTGAAGTTAGGGTTCAAGGGAGCAGATTCCAGGGGGCGCGGCTGCCGCATGAGCGGTGTCGGATGGGTGAATCGCGATCGCCCTCCCCTCGCAAAAACTCACCACCATACTCAGCGCCGCACCGTTTAGATTGAGTTAGCGAGATTGAGTTAGCGAGATTGAGTTAGCCCGCGTGAGTCAGTTCGCTATGCACCGCTACCAAATGCTCGGCTAATCGGCTCAGGCGCGATTCTAAGTCGGTTTTGCGGGTGACGAGCTGGCGCACTTTTTGGCAGCGGGCGATCGCCAAACTAACCTGGGGCACCCGCTCTGGCGGACAGGCGCGCGACCACACCTGGCCATCGGCGTCTAGCCCACAGAGGCGATAGCCTGCACGCGGCGTGTCTTGAATCATGCCGTCGGGCGCAGCCTCGCAAATCGTTTCCACGTAGCCCATCAGAGAGTCGATCTCGGCGTGGCGGAGAAACTCGGCCTCCGGGGGTGTTGCGCCGTTGGGCTGCGACTCTAGCCAACCGTCGATGATCGGGCCTTCCAGGTGCAGTTCTTGAATTTCGAGCTGGAGCCGCTGAAGCTCTCGCTGCCAGCTCAGCAGCGTGCCTTCAATTTCGCGCAGAATGCCCAGCGCCAGAGCGGGGTCGGTGGCGTGACGAACCAACGCAATGGGGGCAAAGGGAAAGCCGGGTAGCTCGGGCACCATCGGGGCTGCGTTTGCTGTGCTGGCGGCGGCGATGGTGTGAGAAATTGAAGAGTGGGCAATTGGAGCAATCGTGGGGGCAATCGGCAAGGCAGGGCTGGAGGAAACGCTGGACGAGATATTTTCCTGGGGAGGGCGATCGCCCTTTGCGTCGGTTGGCCGATTTGCCGACAGGGGCAGATCTAGCGGTTTAGAAGAAGCAGGCTGGCGATCGCCTCGCGGTTCGGCTTCTGCATCCGGTCGGGTATCAAGCTGATTGAGCGTTGCTTCGATCCGTTGCAGTCCAGATTTCATAGTGGGCGAGGGAAAGCGGCTGCCGCTATTCTATCGAGGATTCGAGACGGCGGAATATGCTAGGAAAATTCTTCGTAATATCGATTTTGGATTTTAGATGGGTGATTTTGGGTCGCCAATCCAAGATTTCGCAAGGCTTGCAGCTACTTCATGGGTAGCGTTATTGAGGGGAATTGATATTATATCCCGCCGTTTGAAGGTGCAAGATTGATGGCAGTGACGCTGGTGACGGGGCCGTCTCGGTCGGGCAAGAGCGAATGGGCAGAGTATCTGGCACAAGGGCGATCGCCCGCCCCCGTGATCTATGTGGCCACGGCCCAGCGCCGCGTCGATGATGCCGAGTGGCAAGCCCGCATTGATCAACATCAGCAGCGCCGCCCCGCCGAGTGGCGGGCGATCGAGGAACCCGTAGCGCTGGCGGCGGTTCTGTCTACGGCGGCGGCTGGCGAGTGCTGGCTGGTGGATGCCCTGGGCACCTGGCTGGCAAACCTGCTGGAGCAGGAAGAAACGGAGTGGCAAACCACCGTAGCAGACCTGCTGACGGTGCTGCAACAGACGCCCGCAGAAGTGATTTTGGTGGCCGAAGAGACGGGCTGGGGCATCGTGCCCGCCTATCCAGCGGGGCGGCTGTTTCGCGATCGCCTGGGGGCGCTGACTCGTCGCATTGGGGCGATCGCCCACACTGTTTACTTGGTGACTGGCGGCTACGCGCTCGATCTCAGTCGGCTGGGGGTGCGGCTGCCAGAACAAGGTGGCTAAGGGTTGGGATTCGGCAAGCCGCTGCCCATCGGAGCTGGATTTCCTGGCGCAACGTTCTGCGATGTCGGGTTGACGGGCGCGGCATTCCAGGGGGCAGGATTGACCGGGGTCGAATTTGGAGCGGGAAGTGCATTTG
>RFIF01000294.1 GCA_003695655.1 Cyanobacteria bacterium J069 | reverse complement strand
GCGCAGCCCGCGAAAAATCATCCAGAATCTATAAAACTCGTTTCAACTGCGTAAGCCCTGCGCCCTTTAAAGGGATTAGGGGTTGGGGGTCAGGAATTGCAGGGGATTCTTCTGCAATGCTGATGCCAACGGGAGCAGCTTCAGCCCAGCGCTGGCCTAACTGCTGGCGGAATTCACGTTATGATGCAAATACAAGCTTAAAGTTTTGTAAATCGCCATTCTACCGCTTCTCAGAATCGTGAGGGCATGCACATTAGGATCGAGTGAATTGGCATCCAAGCAGTTTACTCCACAAGTTTTAGCCCAACCCCTAACTTCCAACCCCTAACCCCTAGCCAGCCTTGACTCCAGCCACCAAGCCGACCCAACGCCCACCCTTGCCGACCGCTTGGCAAGCCCTAGACCCGCTCTGGCAGGGGGGTGAAGACATGGTGCAAAAGGGACTGCCACACCATCAGTTGGCTCCAGCTTGGCAGATGCTGCTGCTGGGGGATGGATCGCCGACGCGCCACCTGCAACTGCTAACGGGCGAGCCGACCGAGGTGGACGTGATCGATATGTCGCTGGTCGGGATGGATGGCGACTACGCGCCTGAGCAGATTTCTGTGGTGCCCGGACCGCGAGTGCGGCGACAGGTCTGGTTGCGCACTGCCTCAGGGCAGCGCCTCGCCTATGCCACATCCTGGTGGAATGCCGAGCATGTAGATGAGTATTTGCAAAACCGCTCGCTGGGTATCTGGGTGAACCTGACACGGCTGCGGACGGAACTATATCGAGATGTGCAGGGGATTTATTTTGGGCATTCCCCAAATCTGGAGCTGGCTTTTGGAGAAGCCGGGCCTTTTTGGGGCAGGCACTACCTTTTCTGGCACCATGGCCATCCCATCACGCTGATTTACGAGGTGTTTTCCCCCTCTCTCAAGCAATATTTGGGCCCCGTCCGCTGCTCTTCCTAGATGCTTATTCTTAGATCTTTACGTAAGTCTTCAGGGGTCTTTAGAGGTGATGCCCTCGGATTTCTACCTCTTGCTCTCTAGCTGGTTTCCCTTACTCAGTTTTGCCTGGTTGCAACAATGGATTGCGGGTGTCAATCATAGCGTTTCACTATCATATCATGATATTACTATTAGGGAAGCTGGAAGCTGGAAAACTATGGCATGATGCACCATAGAACTGCGATTCGATTAAACAATTGGTGAACACTTAGTTAGTGAACACTGAATTAGTGAACACTGAATAAACTTAATAATTTAGTGAGCACGTAATAATCGTGAACCCTTAAATATAAGCGCCCTCCGCAATATTTCCGTTGCGGGATAGCTTTTGCTCTAGTTAGGCTTGCAGACTAGCGCTGCATTATTTTCACTTTATATCAAGAATATATTTCCAATCTTGAGCTTGGTCATACCGAGCATTTCACACATTGTTTTGCATTTCATGCCTTCTTTTTGCGTTTCATGCCTTCTTACAGAGAATGTGGGAAGTGCAGGTTGCTGTCCGGCAGGTTCAGATTGTTTAGATTGTTCCAGTTATTGAAACCAAGATCCCGCAGCTTTCTTTCTTATCCCAGTCTTACTCTATGATGCTGATGCCTGACCAACCGCGGCGTGTGACCTGTGAGACGGATGTTTCTGGTGGGTTGGATCGCGTGCCGGAGACCTCAGACCCTGATGAGCTTGAGAGGTCTGGGGTCGTGGAGGGTTTACAGCTTTTAGAAGGATTGTTTGATCAGCGAACCTGGACAGTGGATGTGAGTCCAGAGGATTTTGCCGCTCATCTGCGTCAGCTCCTCCAGCAAATTTGCCAGGTTACGGGCTGGGCGCTGGGCGAGTGCTGGTTGCCAGCAGACGGAAAGGAGCGGCTTCGGTGTGCGGCTGCTTGGGTGCAGGAGTGCCTGGAACGGTCAATGGAGCTGGGCTGCCAGGCAAAGACGCCGTTGCTCAGTCTGGCGTCTAATCTCAGGGGGAATTTGGGGCCTGCGCTGCCAGGGCGCGTGTGGCGCAGTCGTCGGGCTGAATGGATGACCGACCTCAGATTGCAGCCTGCGCTGCCAGATTTGGCAGACTCAACGTCGATCGCCCTTACTATCGAGCCTGGAGCGGCTGGGCAAGATCCCGAAATCCGGTTAGCGCTGGGGGTGCCCGTGATAGTGGGCGATCGCCTGCTGGCGGTACTGGTTTTTGGCAGCCAGGAGTCTCGTTCCCAAGATCCGCAGTTGCTGAGGCTGATGGTGGCGATCGCCGCCCAGTTGGGCACGGTAATGCAGCTTCATCAGACCGAAGTTGCGCTACGGCAAAACGAGGCTCGGTTTCGCGCGGTGTTTGAACATACCAACCTCAGCGTTGGCATGACGGCCCTAGATGGGCGAGTGATCGACATTAACCCCGCTTCGACCCAAATCTTTGGATACAGCCGGGAAGAGTTTTGCAGCATGAGGTTTGCCGACTACACCTATCCCGATGACCTGGCGACTGACGTGGCCTTAATGCAAGAACTGCTGGAGGGGCGGCGCAATGACTATCAAATTGAGAAGCGCTATATTCGCAAGACGGGCGAAGTTTTTTGGGCGAATCTAACGGTGTGTGCGGTGCGAGACGATGCTGGGGCGCTCCAGTTTACCTTTGGCATCGTAGAAGACATCACCAACCGCAAGCAGGCCGAAGAGGCCCTGCGCCAAAGTGAAACCATCAACCGCAACTTACTACGGGCGCTGCCAGAGATGCTGTTTCTGGTTGATCGACAGGGCACCTGTTTACATATCCAGGCAGAGCAAGAGGAAGATTTGGTGCAACCCTTGAGCGATCAGCTCGGCCGCCAGATTGATCAACTGCTGCCCGCTCGCGTTGCCCAGTCGATGATGCTGGCGATCGCCCAGGCTGCCCAGACCGGCATTGTGCAAACTCTGGAATACAGCCTGCTGTTTGCCGAAGAGGAGCGATTCTTTGAAGCCCGGATAGCCGACTGCGGTTTGTCATCTCTCCAGGAAGTGGACGAACCAACCTTTATCGTCAGCGTGCGCAACATCACCCACCGCAAGCGCACCGAGCGTGCCCTGGAAGAGCAAAAAGCCTTCTTGCGGCTGATTCTCGACAACATTCCCCAGCATGTTTTTTGGAAAGACTGCAACTTGCGGT
Source organism: Cyanobacteria bacterium J069 (assembly GCA_003695655.1). Lineage (GTDB taxonomy): Bacteria > Cyanobacteriota > Cyanobacteriia > Elainellales > Elainellaceae > Thermoleptolyngbya. The sequence goes on along the minus strand of RFIF01000294.1, from coordinate 32,673 downwards.
ATCAGGGCGGCAATCGCCACTTTGCGCGGTCGGCAGGGCTAGAAGATCCCAATGAGCTACTAGGCAAATCAGACTATGACCTGTGGCCTGAGGATCAGGCAGAGCGATATGTCATCAGCGATCGCCAAGTGCTAGAAACGGGGCAGGCAAAGCTGCACATGGTTCGCAAAAAAGTGCTGGCTGACGGTCGCGAAATTTGGCAGGATGCCAGCAAAGTGCCCATTTTTGATGCGGCTGGCAAAATTATCGGCATTCTTGGCTCCTACGACGACACGACCGAGCGCAAGCAGGCCGAAGAAGCGCTGGCCTTGCGGGAGCAATATTTGGCAACACTTGTAGACTTGCAGCAGCAATTGCTCTCGTTGGACAACCAGGCCGACATTTACACAGCAGTTTCTGAAAGGCTGGGGCGAATTTCTGGAGCCAGTCGGGTCTATGTCTTTGAGAATCGCTGCGACGCAGCAGGTAATCTGCGGATGCACTATGTGCAGGAGTGGTGCGCTGAGGGCATTGCGCCCAATATTGACTGGCCGCTGCTGCAAGGATTGCCCTATCGGGACTATTCCACCCAGTTTCAGCAAGTCCTGTCCGCCGGTCGCTCTTATACAGGAATTGTGGCGGAGTTGTCTGCTACAGAGCGGGCCGTGCTCGAACCGCAGGGAGTGCTGTCCCTGCTGGTGCTGCCGCTCATGGTGAACGGTGAGTTTTTTGGCTTTGTTGGCTTTTCAAACTGCGTAGAGGCGCGGGTCTGGACACCTGCGGAAGTGGATCTGCTGAGGGCAGGGGCGGCAGCCATTTCGCTGGCCCTGGAGCGGGCCCAGACGGCAGATGCCCTCCGTCAGAGCGAGGGTCGCTATCGGCTGTTAGCCGAACACGCCACAGATTTAATTTCCTGCCATGCGCCCGATGGCACCTATCTCTACGCTTCGCCGGCCTGTCAGGCGCTGTTGGGCTATGCGCCTGAGGAGTTGGTGGGGCGATCGCTCTGTGATTTATTGCACCCTCAAGATGGCGATCGCTTCCAGCCATTGGCCTCGTCTCCGTCGCCTCTGCTGAGCCATGTGCCCGTGGTCTACCGAATTCGGCACGCCAGCGGTCACTACATTTGGTTTGAAACGCGCAGCAAAATGCTGTGTGATCCGCTGACCGAGCAAGTGCAAGAAATTATTGCCGTCTCCCGCGACATTACCGAGCGCAAGCAGTCAGAAAATCTGCTGGCCGGACAAAAGCGCGTCCTCGAAAAAATTGCCACCGGAGCGGATCTGTCGGAAACCCTGAGCCTGCTGCTACAAGTCATCGAAGCCCAGACGGGCGGACTATCCAGTTCCCTCTTGCTGCTCGATGCTGACGGGCAGCAAGTCTGTGCTGGCGTTACAAATGGGCTGCCGGCTGACTATGTGGAGCAGCTAAAAGGGTTGACCATTGGGCCAAAAGTGGGCGCTTGCGGCACAGCGATGTATCGGCGATCGCCCGTGATTACGGCAGACGTGCGCCAAGATCCCCTCTGGGCAGACTATCGAGACTTTGCCCATCAGTTTGGAGTGATCTCCTGCTGGTCGGTGCCAATCTTGTCATCCCAAGACAGTGTCTTAGGAAGCATCGCCATTCACAGCTCAACGCCGCGCCTGCCCTCAGACGCAGACTGGTCGCTCCTGGAAATTGCCGCTCCGCTGGCGGGCATCGCCATCGAGCAAGCGCGGGCAGTCGAGGCCCTGCAAGTGGCTGAGGCGAAATATCGGGGCATTTTTGAAAACGCAGTCGAAGGCATTTTTCAGAGCACGCCCGACGGCCAATACTTGATGGTCAATCCCATGCTGGCCAGGCTCTATGGCTATGACTCGCCGGCCGACCTGATAACCAATCTAACCGACATCCAAAATCAGCTCTATGTGAACCCGCAGCGCCGCGCCGAATTTGTGCAGTTGATGCTAACGCTGGGCACTGTGCAAGGCTTTGAGTCGGAGGTTTATTGCAAGGATGGCAGCATCATCTGGATTTCCGAGTCGGCCCGGGCGCTCTACGATGCGACGGGTCAGCTTGTCCGGTTTGAGGGCACTGTTGAAAACATTACCCGGCGCAAGCGGGCCGAAATTGATCTGCTCAAGCGCGACAACCTGTTACAGGGCGTTGCAAAAGCGACAAACTGCCTGCTGGCCTACGAAGATTTGTCCGTGGCAATTCCGCAGGCGATCGCCATCATGGGCCAGACCACCCAAGTCGATCGCGTGTTTATAGTCGAAAATCATCCCCACATCATGACGGGAGTACGGGCGATGAGCGTGCGCTACGAATGGTTTGAGCAGTCGATAGCGCCGACTTCGCCCCAGTGGCAAAACCAGCTCTACGCAACCTATGGGCTGAACCGCTGGTATGAGCAATTTATGCTGGGCAAGACGGTGCAGGGGATCACGCGAGATTTTCCGGCGGCTGAGCAGGCCATCCTGCAACAGGAAAACGTGTTGGCCACAATGATGGTGCCGATTTTTATCGAAGATGAGTTTTGGGGATTTATCGGGTTGGATGACTGCAACACAGAGCGACAGTGGTCGGCCAGTGAAGAGTCGAGCCTGCTGGCGATCGCCGCGAGTCTGGGCGGAGCCATCAAACGACAGCGCACCGAAGAGCAAATGCGCTATCAGGCATTTCACGATGCGCTGACGGGGCTGCCCAACCGCATGATGTTCAACCGCCACCTGTATCTCACGCTCTCCCGCGCCCGCCGCAGCCGCGAAGCCTTTGCCGTGATCTTTTTGGATCTAGACCGGTTCAAAACGATCAACGACACCCTAGGCCATGCCGTGGGCGATCGCCTGTTGGAGCAAGCAACCCAACGTTTGATCTGCTGCCTGCGCGAAGAAGACACAATCGCCCGCTGGGGCGGCGACGAATTCACCCTGCTGCTGTCCAACCTCAAGTCGCCCCAGGATGCCCGCAGCATCGCCGAGCGCATTTCTGAAATGCTGCGCCCCACTTTTTATGTCGATCGCCATGAGCTACACATCACTTGCAGCATGGGCATTGCCCTCTTTCCCGAACATGGCACCGATGCCCAGACATTGCTAAAAAATGCCGATGCGGCGCTCTATCTGGCCAAAGAACAGGGGCGAAACAATCACCAGTTTTACACCACGGCGATTACGAGCCAGTCTACAGAGCGCCTCGCTCTCGACAGCAGCCTCCATTACGCCCTGGAGCGCCAGGAATTTACCCTCCACTATCAGCCCCAGGTAAACATTCTCACAGGAGAAATCATTCAGATGGAGGCGCTGCTGCGCTGGACGCATCCCCAACTTGGGTTGATTTCACCGCAGACCTTTATCGGGCTGGCGGAAGAAAATGGGCTGATTGTGCCGATTGGGTCTTGGGCGCTGCGGACGGCCTGCCTGCAAAACAAGCACTGGCTCGATGCTGGTCTGGGCCCGCTGCGGGTAGCGGTGAATCTATCGGCTCGCCAGTTTCAGCAGCCAAACTTGGTGGGTACGATCGCCAGCATTCTGGCAGAAACGGGTTTGCCTCCCACCTGCCTGGAGCTAGAAATCACCGAAACAGCCGCGATGCAGAATGTCGAGTTCACGACCACACTGCTCAAAGAGCTTCAGCTCATGGGCGTCCGCATCGCCATGGACGACTTTGGCACGGGCTACTCTTCGCTGGGCTACCTGAAACAGTTCCCGCTGCACACCCTGAAAATCGATCGCTCTTTCGTCAAAGATGTGATTGAAAACCCAGATGATGCGGCGATCGTCGCAGCAATTGTGGCGCTGGGGCAGGGACTCAATCTAAACGTCGTGGCCGAAGGAGTCGAAACCGTGGATCAACTGGCAAAGCTGCGATCGCTCCAGTGCGAGGAAATGCAGGGCTACCTTTTCAGCCGGCCGCTGGATGCCGCCACAGCGACTCAATTCCTGCAAAAGAATCAGCCGCGCAGTAACCTCAAACGACTGTGCCAGGTGCCTGACTTGCTGGAATAGGGGGGCAAGTCGCTTTACTTATAGCCCAGTTTACTTACAGCCCAGTGATTCGCGGGTGTCGGCTCCCGTCACCGGGTTAACGCCGTCTGCGATCTGGCAGAGCTGAAGCACCTGATCTCGGTCGAGCATGGCGAATGTAAAGTCAGCGCCTGCCACCGTTGCGCCCTTAAAGCTGCTCTTGAGCAGCATGGCAGAAGTCAACACGGCATTGCTCAAATCGGCCCCTGCAAAGTTGCTGAGGTAGGCAATGCTATCGGTCAGATCCGCACCTTGCAGATTTGCCCCTTTGAGCGTAGAGCCGTTGAAGACTGCGCCCCGCAGGTCGGCACCGCTAAAGTTGGCTCCATCCAGTTGAGCATTGGCAAACTCAGCCTGAATCAACTGCTGGCCCGCAAAGTTTTTCGTGGTTGCTTCTACGTCATCGTAGGCACGGATGGCGGCAGAACTCGCGGCGATCGCCCCCTGCGGCAGCCCCATCAGCCCCAGACACAGCACCAAAACCAGACCCAAGAACGGTCGAAATAAATGCATAGCAACCTTAGAAACTCACTCTCCCAGCTTCAACAAACGTAACATTTTGTCGCCGACTTTCACGCCCAATTTCTCAAACCGCCGCGCCATAAATGTCGCACTAAAGCTGCGGTGCTAAAACTGTCGCAGAAAGCGCAGGTCGCTCTTGTAGAGATCGCGGATGTCGGTCATTTGGTGCAGCACCATCGCAAACCGTTCAACCCCAAACCCGGCCGCAAAACCAGTATAAATCTCAGGGTCATAGCCCACAGACTTGAGCACATTCGGATCGACCATGCCGCAACCCAGCACCTCTAGCCAGCGACCCCGCCAGCGCACGTCCACTTCGGCTGAAGGTTCGGTAAACGGAAAGAAGCTGGGTCGGAACCGCACTTCAATCTCCCCAAACATTTCCTCCAGAAAAATCTTGATCGTGCCGCGCAGGTCAGTAAAGGTCAGACCCTCGTCCACAGCCAGAATCTCAATTTGGTGAAACACCGCCGAATGGGTCGCATCCACCGTGTCGCGGCGATAGACCCGGCCGGGAGCCGCCACGCGGATGGGCGGCTCGTTGGCTTCCATATAGCGGATCTGCACCGAGGAAGTGTGGGTGCGCAGGAGATTGCCATCCGGTAGGTAGAAGGTGTCCTGCATGTCCCGCGCGGGGTGGTCGAGGGGGGTATTCAGCGCCTCAAAGTTATAGTAGTCGGTTTCCATTTCTGGCCCTTGAGCCACGGTGTAGCCCAGCCCTACAAAAATATCGAGGGCGCGGTCGATCGTGCTGGTGAGGGGGTGGTTGCGCCCCTGGGGACGATAGGTGCCCGGCATCGTCACATCCAGCGTTTCGGCGGTTAGCTGGGCTTCGATCTGGGCGGCTTGCAGGGCCGTGCGCTTTTGCTCTAGCCCGGTTTGCACGACTTCTTTCACGTCGTTGGCCAATGCCCCAATGCGAGGACGCTCGGCTGCTTCTAGCCGCCCCATGCCGCCCAGCACCTGTGACAGGCTGCCTTTTTTGCCCAGGTACTTAATGCGGAGCTGTTCTAGCTCGTCGAGGGAAGTCGCTGCGGCGATCGCCCCCTCGGCTTCTTGTTGTAATGCGGTTAGCTGGGTCTCTAGCTCTACCAACTGGGTCGTCATACTGGTGTCTGGAAGAAAAGTGTCTGGATCAAAATGTCTGAATCGAATAATGTCTGAATCGAATAGTCGAAATGCCTAATCGAAGGCCGCGTCACTGAGCGATTGTAGTTTGAAAAATCTCACCACTACGAGGAACGTAGAAATTAGAAGAATGTAAGAGCAATAGAGCGATCGCCACCCCTCCTGCCACCTTGACATTCAGGGCCTCTTTCAGTGCCTCTTTTCAGCGCGTTTGTGCAAAAGCCTAACCCCTAACCCCCAACCCTTAATCCCTAACTACTCATCCAGTTTACCGAGGTTAGCCCTTCACAATAGAGGAATGGCGAAATGAATTGCCAAGCAAATCGCTTTGATATTTCTGAATGGGTTCTCACCTTACCAAACCACTATGCATCTTTTAATCAGCAACGATGACGGCATTTTCTCCCTGGGCATTCGCACACTAGCAAATACGCTGGCGCAGGCTGGGCATCAGGTGACTGTTGTATGCCCCGATCGAGAGCGATCGGCCACCGGACACGGGTTAACCCTACACAAACCCATTCGTGCTGAAGAGATCGACAGCGTCTTTCAGCCAGGCGTAAAAGCCTGGGCCTGTTCTGGAACTCCATCCGATTGTGTCAAGCTGGCGCTGGGTGCGCTGCTCGACAGCCCGCCCGACATGGTGCTGTCTGGAATTAACCACGGCTCCAACCTGGGAACCGACGTGCTGTATTCCGGCACCGTTTCGGCGGCGATGGAAGGGGTCATCGAAGGTCTGACTAGCATAGCGTTCAGCCTCACCAGTTTCGCGTCGCAGGAGTTTCAGCCCGCCGCAAACTTCGCTCAGCGGCTCGTCAGCTATCTGGCGGCCAATCCATTGCCCCAGCCCATGCTGCTGAATGTCAACGTTCCGGCGGTGCCCGCTGAAAAACTAGCTGGCGTTGCGGTGACGCGGCAAGGGCTGCGGCGATACATCGACCAGTTTGAAAAGCGCGTTGACCCGCGAGGTAAAACCTACTATTGGCTAGCGGGGGAACTGTTGGAAGATGTGCCTCAGCCAGATCTTGAGCTAGTGGTCACCTCTGCCAGCAAGCTGGGCGAGGCGAGTGGGGCCTGGCTGAATCAGATGATGACGGATGTCCAAGCGATTCGCCTGCATTACATCACGATTACGCCGCTGCAATACAATCTCTCCTGTGCTCAGGGGTTGCATCACCTCCGAGATTGGCCCTTAACGGTTGAATAAAGACCTGGGGATGCTGGGACTTACCGCATCGCCCGGCTCTAGGCAGAAAATTGCATTGTTCTTAAGGCAAATTTCAAAAAGTAGAGAAGTCTGAATTTTTTGCATCGATTGCGGATGCCAGGGCGCATGTGGGGATTTAGATTCTAGACAGATCTGCTCAGGGCGCTTAAGGTTATAGCGGGTTGCCCAGTCTTCCTAAGGTGGGCGATCGCTCCGGTAAGTCTCTGTTAAAGCATGTATTTGGAGTTGGGGTAATGCTAAGGTGACTCATCCAAATGAAATAGGAAGTTGTAGCTTAATCCATGCAGCTCGTCTTGATGCAGTTCAACCTGTGCCGCTTCATCCATGCGGCTCACAGGATAGCTCCCAACCGAGTCACCCAAACTAGTCACCCAAACTAGTCACCCAAACTAAAACTAGTCACCCCAACGAGTAGACAAAAAGCTAGTGGACAAAAAGTAACCAAAAAAATCTCGCGGATTTTGGAGCGATGGCATGATTGATAGGGAACTCTAGAACAAGGATGCAACCGGACGGTCTTTCCCCCTTTACAATGGGGCATAGATTGGTAAATGGTGTTTTTGAGCCAGCCTCTACCTCCAGATGGCTCAACACTACTTGGAAACGCTTGGTTACGGTGAGTCTGTTTCAGCGGGTTATTCTAGGCTGGTTTGGTCTCTGACCCTTGCTTCAGAACTTGCACACCATGCTTGTAGTTTGCGGATCACTTCAGGATTAGCGCTCTTACGAGTTTTCTGTCACAAGATCTCTATCACAGGCAGCGCACTTAAACAGCTTGGAGGGAGACCCCAATTGCAGGCGCACGCAACGAAGGTCTTGTTTGGCAGGGCCGATGTCAGTCCAGTAAGAACCACACATGTCTAGCGTGAAAAACCAGTTTACGATTCATTTCTGGGGCGTGAGAGGCAGCATCGCCTGTCCTGGTGCAGAGACGGTGCGCTATGGCGGCAACACTTCCTGTGTGGAAATGCAGGTAGCCGGGGAGCGGCTGATTTTTGACGGCGGAACTGGTCTGAGAGTGTTGGGACAGTCCCTACTGCGCGAGATGCCGCTACGGGTGAATATGTTCTTCACTCATTCCCACTGGGATCACATCCAAGGGTTTCCGTTCTTTGTGCCTGCGTTTGTTAAGGGCAATAAATTCAATATTTACGGGGCGATCGCCCCCAACGGTTCCACCATTGAGCAGCGCCTCAATGACCAGATGCTCCACCCCAACTTCCCCGTGCCGCTGCAAATTATGGGGGCAGATATGTCCTTTTGTGATTTGGAAATTGGCGAGTCCGTGCAGGTCGGTGAGGTGCTGGTGGAAAACGCCCTGCTGAATCACCCTGGCGAGTCGGTGGGCTATCGGATCAACTGGGGCGATCGCGCTGTAGCTTACATTACGGACACAGAGCATTTTCCCGATCGGCTAGATGAGAACGTTTTATGGCTCTGCCGCAACGCCGACGTCATGATTTACGACGCGACCTATACCGACGAGGAATATTACTCTGAAAAGTCTCCCAAGAAGGAGTGGGGACATTCTACCTGGCAGGAAGCGGTCAAGGTCGCTAAAGCTGCCAATGTCAAAAAACTGGTGATTTTTCATCATGACCCGCTGCATAGCGACGAGTTTATGGATCAGGTGCAAGAAGACGCCCGCAAGAGTTTTGCCAACAGTATCGTGGCTTATGAAGGGCTAGAGATTGACGTGTTGGCAGAAGCCGCAGACGGCAAGCCAGATGGCAAGCCGACTGCCTCTGAAGCGAGTATTTCTGCTTGAAGGCGTGGTTCCACCCGCTGCGGGTCTGACTCTGTGTCAAAATGTAAAGCGTGTGGATCACTTCCTGCCTAGAGACGGTAAAAACTCCGACAGTCGTTGCCCTGGGAAACTTTGACGGCGTTCACTCAGGACATCAAACTGTGATTGAGCCAGTGTGGCTTGCGGCTCAGCGGTGTCGGACGACGCCTGCGGATATGCTTGCGGTTTCGCCGCCTCCCACCTCGGTGCTGATTCCGACAGTCGTGACGTTTAATCCCCATCCGCGTGAGTTTTTTACAGGTAAGCGGCGCGATTTGCTGACGCCGCTTGATGAAAAAGTAATGCAGCTCAGCCAAATCGGGGTCGAGCAACTGGTGCGGCTGCCCTTTGACCAGGCGCTATCCAACCTCTCCCCAGCGGACTTTGTCGAGCAGGTTTTGGTGCGATCGCTGAGCGCCCAAGAAATCAGCGTCGGCGAAAACTTTTGCTTTGGGCATCGACGGGCGGGAACCGCGCAGGATTTGCGGGCGATCGCTGCTGGATACAACATTCCGGTTCACGTCGTGCCCATGCATATGCTAGACGGAGAACGGGTCAGCAGTTCTGGCATCCGCGACTATCTGCGGCAGGGACAGGTGCAGCCAGCCGCCCGGCTGCTAGGACGGCCCTATACGCTGGTGGGCGAAGTGGTGCAGGGGCAACAGCTAGGGCGATCGCTCGGGTTTCCCACCGCCAACCTGCGCCTGCCCGCAGAAAAGTTTCTCCCCCAGCTAGGGGTCTATGCTGTGCGCGTCAGTCTCCACAACATCGCTACTCCAGCACTCGACCGTTCCCCTCGCCCCGACTCGGCTGCCGACCTGGAGAGTCCGGTTCTGCGGGCGCTGCCGGGCGTGATGAACGTAGGCTATCGCCCCACTGTAGACGGCACCCAGCGCCAAATCGAGGTTCACCTGCTAGATTGGGCGGGCGACCTCTATGGCAAAACGCTGATCGTCAGCTTAGAGGCGTTTCTCCGCCCCGAGCAAAAGTTTGACTCGCTCGATGCGCTCAAGGCTCAAATTCAGCAAGACTGTGACCATGCGCGATCGCACCTCCAAACGCCTCCGCTATGACCTCTGCGTCTTCTCCTCTGCGGCTGCTGCTGCTCTCGACGCCGGTTGCGCCCTTGGGCACCGGGCTGGGTGGCGGCGTCGAGCTAACGCTTTATAATCTGGCGACAGAGCTAGCAAATCGGGGGCATTTGGTGCGAATTGTCGCGCCGGAGGGGTCTCAACTGCCAGATGCCTCGGAAGTGCCGATTGTGGCGATCGCCGGGAAGCTACAAACCAGCGCCCAAAATCAGCACTACACCGACCCCGTGGTGATGCCCCCAGCGTCGGTGCTGGGTTACATGTGGGACTACGCCCGCCAGGTGCAACATGACTATGACCTGCTGGTAAACTTTGCATACGACTGGCTGCCGCTGTATCTGACGCCGTTTTTTCAGCGCCCGATCGCTCATTTGATCAGCATGGGGGCACTGACGGCGGCGATGGATGCCGCGATTCAGCAGGTGGCGGCAGCCTTTCCCGGCACGCTGGCAGCCCATAGCCACGCTCAGGCGCAGACGTTTGCCTGTGCCGACCAGTTTCGCGTGCTGGGCAATGGGCTAGATCTGTCTCGCTATGGCTTTTGTGCGGAGCCGGATCATCGACTGGGCTGGGTGGGTCGCCTGGCTCCGGAGAAGGGACTGGAAGATGCGATCGCCGTTTCCGCCCAAACCGGAATCCCCCTCTCAGTATGGGGTGCAATGCCCGATCCAGACTACTGGCAGCAGCTTCAGCAGCGCTACCCTACTGCGCCAATAGACTATCGCGGATTTCTGGCGACGGAGCAGTTGCAGCAGGAACTCGGGCGATGTCGCGCCCTGCTGATGACGCCGAAATGGGTCGAGGCGTTTGGCAATGTGGCCGTGGAGGCGCTGGCCTGCGGGGTGCCTGTGATTGCCTATCGTCGGGGTGGGCCAGCCGAGATCGTCGTGGATGGAGAAACGGGATGGCTCGTGGAACCGGATCAGGTCACAGGGCTAATCCAGGCGGTGCGCCAGATTGAGCAGATTGATCGCGCCGCCTGCCGACGGCGGGCCGAGGCTTATTACTCGATGCCAAAGATGGGCGATCGCACAGAGCAGTGGTTTCGCGAAATGCTTCGAGAGACTCCTCATGGCACGATCGCCCAGACATCTGGTTAAAATTAATTAAAAATATAAGAGCATGATCAGAATGCGATCGCCTGAGGTGAGCCGCAAACGCACCTTTCGCAACCTCGGCGCTAGTTGTGCATAACCAATGCCCTCAAATTGATGGGGCTGCTCCCAAAATCGGAGGACGGACAGTGCCAGGGCAACCACCCGATGCAACCAATTTCACATCAAAATCTGCGAACTATTACACGGTCTTGGGGCTGCGCTATACGGCGTCGGCGCAAGAGATCCGTCGAGCCTATCGAGATTTGAGCAAGCTCTATCACCCTGATACGACCGAACTGCCGCCCGACGTTGCCACTGCCAAGTTTCACGACTTGAATGAGGCCTATGCCACCCTCAGCAGTCCAGAACGGCGGTCAGTTTATGACCTCAAGCTGGGCTACTCCCGTGTCTCGGTCATGCAGGCTCGGGCTGATTTTAACCGATCCGGGTCTGAAGCCCACCGACAGCGCTCGAATGCCTACCTTGACCCCAGCGATCGCCCCCTGTCTGGGGGAGAACTATTTGCACTGTTTATTCTGGGTGTTACCTTTGTGGCCTGCCTGCTGCTGGTGCTAGCGGTGGGCGTGTCGCGGGGCGAGTTTTCAGGCGAGCTTTCAGTCGCCAGTCTAAAACCTGAGCGCCTGGTAGAAATGATTCGCCATGCCAACGCCACACCCACTGCGCCTGTGCTCCCCACCATCGACCCAGCAGCCACCGACCCAGCAGCCACCGACCCAGCAGCCACCGAGCTAGAAGGCAATGCCGCAGTCGTCAGCGATGACAGCTAGCCCAGACAGCTAGCCCAGACAGCTAGAGCAAGCAACCAGCACAGACCGCACCAATCGCGATAGCTGGCTTGAATAATGTAAAGAGCCAAAGCACTCATAGCACTCATCCATTCGCCTGGGCACTCCATTGCCTCATCACCTCATTCCCTTAGTTCTCCTCATCCTATGTCACTTGATTACCCCACTATCCACGACCCCATGCCCCTCCCCCCCGCCGATACGCCGCTTTACAATCACCCGCTGCCTGAGATTGAGCAATGGCTCGTTTCTAAGGGGTGTCAGCAAGACCGCGACAATCTGCATTGCTGGTATGTGCAGCGCCCCCAGTGGGAGGCACAGATTGTGATGGACGTGGATTCGATCGCCGTGCGCTATGTCGGAGCTGGCGACAACGGACAGGATCTGCTGCGATCATTCAAGTATTCTTTGAGCCGCCGCGATCTGGATGAGGCGATCTTTGTGGGGCCGTAACCTGGCTGAAAGGCGGGTTTCTAGATGGCTCAACTGGCGGATGGAGCGATCGCACACTCCCGCGCCTCAACTTTTTCGAGTTGCTCTGGGGCAGGGTTTCTCAGCGCATTGGGAGACTCGGGGCGAAACCGACCCAGCAGCAAATAGCTAACCAGGGCTGGATATTCTCGCAGGGCCAGCAGCGATCGCCGGGCATCGGGAATGGGCGCTGTCTCCGCATGGGGAATCACTGCAAACCCGTAGCCTTCAAAGGTCAGCGTGGCTCGCCGCAGATGAGCCGGATCTGTAATTAAGATAATTGTTTCGACGCCCTGCGGTCCCAGGATCGTGGCGGCAGTCTCGGCTTCATCCTTGGTGGTGCGGGCACAGTTCGTCGCACTCAGGATTGACAGCGGCAGGCCCCGCGCTTGCAGCAGGTTTGCAGCATCTTCCAGATTCCCTTCCGTGGTCACGAAAATGCGGGGCGATCGCCCTTGCAGATACAGGTCAATCGCTGTTTCATAGCGCCGCCCCTCATCCCGTCGGTTGCGGGTGAGCACGACAATCGCATCGGCGGGCTGTCCCAAATCAGCCGGCAGGGCTGTGGTTAGGGGATAGGTTAATGCGGCTGCGCCGAGGGGCGAAATCGTTAGCCAATACAGCACCAGCACCAAAATCAGCATTCGATTCAAAAATTTTCGTTGCTTAATCCAGTTTTTTGACACAGGCATGAGCAGGGGCAATCCCCACAGCAGCACCAGCAACGCCATAAACAACAGCGTGACCTTGGCTGGATTCGTCAGCACTTCTACCAGTTGCCAGTTTGCATCTGTCCAGAATCGTCCAAGCATTCCGCGCCAGTTTGACATGGTTCACTCCAGGAAATAGGGGATTGCAAGTCAAAACCAATTAATCGCCCCGGTGGGCATCTTGTCAGCGATGAGCGCTCTAAAAAGACCAGCAGAAGACCGGCAGGACAGGTAAAGAGGTTGTTGGGAAAATTGGAACCATGCTTTAGGAGGAAAGGCGACCGAAGCGGCGATCGCGCTGTTGATAGTCCACCAGCGCCCGATGAAACTCCGCCCGGTCAAAGTCGGGCCACAGCGTATCGGTGATATACATCTCGGCGTAGGCCATCTGCCACAGCAAAAAGTTGCTAATCCGCATCTCACCGCTGGTACGAATCAGCAAGTCAGGATCGCCCGTCCCCTTGGTATAAAGATGCTGAGAAAACAGCGCTTCGTCAATCTCTCCGGGGTGCAGCTTGCCTTGCTCGACCTGCATGGCGATCGCCCGACAAGCCTGCACAATCTCCTGTCGCCCCCCATAGTTCGTGGCCACAGAGAACTGAATTCCTTGATTCTGGCTGGTTTCTGCCATCGAGCGTTCAATCTCAGACCGCAGCGACGCTGGCAACCGGGACAAATCGCCCACAAACCGAATCCGCACCTGCTCTTCCATCATTTCTCGCAGTTCCTGCCGCAGCACTCGCTCAAACAAGGTCATTAAAAAGTCCACCTCTTCCAGTGGACGCCCCCAGTTTTCCGTCGAAAAGGCATAGGCGGTCAGCGCCTCAATGCCCCAGTCTCGGCAGCAGCGCAGCAGTTCTTTGAGAGTATCCACGCCCCGCCGATGCCCCATGATGCGCGGTAAGCCCCGCTGTTTTGCCCAGCGTCCGTTGCCGTCCATAATCACAGCAACATGTTTGGGCAGACGCTCCTGCTGCAAATCTGCGGGCAGGTCTCTAAGAACGGTTGGCTTTGCTGTCATTTTTTCTCCGAGAAGCCGACTTGGAAACACGAAAAGGGGGAGGCAAGAATGGCTTGAGTCGGTCGATAAATTGGCGGCCCAGACTCCGCAACTGCGGCGCAACGGGTTCGCGCTCTACCGATTGAGAGAACCGAGCGAGGAGCAGTTCCCGCAATTTGCTGCTGGTGAGCGGGCGGTTTAAGATCCCGCCTTCTGCCAAAGAAATAGAACCCGTTTCTTCCGATACCACTATACAGAGGCATTGCTCCACTCGCTCAGTAATTCCCATTGCGGCTCGGTGGCGGGTGCCCAACTGCCGGGAAGCGCTGCGCTCTGACAAAGGCAAAATCACACCTGCGGCCGCCAGCCGCGACCCCCGAATCAGGACTGCGCCATCGTGGAGCAGCGTTGAGGTTTGAAAAATCGTTTGCAAGAGTTCTTTGGAGACTTCTGCATTAAGCCGGACGCCAGGAACCGAGAAATCACGCTCATCAATCGGGCGACTGGTTTCCAAGATCAGCAGTGCGCCTGTGCGATTTTGAGATAGCTCTTTAACCGCATCGACTATTTCGTCAATAACGCTGTCAGACTTAGGCAGTGATTCGGTGGCGGGCTTGAGCAGTTGCCAGATTTCACCCCGGCCTAGCTGCTCTAGCAGCCGCCGAAACTCGGCTTGCAGCATGAAGGCCATGGCAACGGCAGAGCCAATGACCAGTTTTTCGAGGACAAAGCTCAGCAGTTGGAGGGTGAGGGCTTTGCTGAGGGCGGAGGCCAGCATCAGCACGATGAGTCCCCTGACCATCCAGAGCGTGCGGCGATCGCCAATAATCACTAGCACCATATAGGTCAACACCAGCACCAACACAACGTCAATCCCGTGCAGCAGCAAGGACTGAGTCCAGTCAGGGTTTGTCAGCCATTGCTTCAGCAGAGATCCCATCAGTTACTTGGTGCTAGGCATTATGCCCCGTATAAATTGCCGCGATGGCAGACATGACTGCGCTTAAACATGCACTTTGAGTATCTTTGAGCTTTTAGCTGGAACCTGGTTTGGCAACCAGCTCATTCAGACAGATACCCGCAAGGACTCATAGTATTATCCTGGCACGCAAACCGTTCTACTTTTTGGAGAGTGAAAGGTCAACCCCAAGCCAGGAAGTCTACTCCTGCGCCCGCTCAGATTTGCCGTCAGATTCATTGCTAGGCGATCTTTATATTTTTTGGCGTAGCGCTGTGCGCCGCATTCAAAAAAGACAAAGTAACTAGTCATGTAACCAGTCATGCAACCAGTCAACCGGATTTTATCTGGCGTTTGGGATGACCAGAATACAGGTGAACATCAGAACCAGCAGGATCATCCTGCCTAGCCATCGACAAGCTTGTTCTACTGAGGGCAGAACGTGAGGGCAGAACGCACCCCCTATTGTAAGAGGGCAAAGGCCAGAAGAACCAGTGAGTGAAGGATGGGATCGGCAAACCAGCAGGTCGTCCTTTTCCTGATACAACGGGTTTGCCAGCCACTCCGGAGAGCGATCGCCCAGGTTGAGCGCGATCGCCCCTGCCGCTGCAATGCGCCTGACAGTAAATCTGGTTTGTGGTTTCTGGTTTCTGGTTTCCTTAACCTGCCTAGCAGTCTTGCCTACAGTCATAGCCAGGACTGACTCCCAACATCAAGTCCGAATATGCTCCGAAGTCGTTCTCAGTCATGCCTGGCAGCAGCCTAAGCATCGCGGCGTATCAGGCGTTCGGGCAGCCGATCTTGCCGGGTCAGATCTTCGACCGTTTCGCGCTGCAAGATTAAGCTGGCGTCGCCCTGGTTGACTAGCACTGCCGCCGGGCGGGGCAACCGATTGTAATTGGACGACATGCTGTAGTTGTATGCGCCCGTGCCCATCACCACTAGCACGTCGCCGGGCTGCGTCGCAGGGATTTGTGCCTGCTTGATCACGATGTCGCCCGATTCGCAGTGCTTGCCAGCGATCGCCACCGACTCTGTCAATGGAGCCGACAGCTTGTTGGCCACCAGGGCCCGATACACCGATTGGTAAGTAATGGGGCGGGGATTGTCAGACATGCCGCCGTCTACGGTGACGTAGGTACGAATCCCAGGCACCGTTTTTTGTCCACCCATGCGATAGGCCGTTACACAGGCGGGCCCAATGAGCGATCGCCCTGGCTCCGAAATGAGCCGGGGCAGCGCCACACCCTGCTGCTCACAGGCGCGGATAATGCCTTCGCAAACTACTTTGACCCACTCATCAATGCTGGGGGGATCATCCGACTCGGTATAGCGGATGCCCAAACCGCCGCCGATATCCAGTTCGCTAATCGGCAGCCCGTATTGCGTCGCTTTAGCCAACCACTGCACCATTACACCCGTCAAATCCTGATGGGCCTGTAGCTCAAAGATTTGCGAACCGATGTGGGCATGAAGCCCCACGCATAGAAGCGCAGGCTGCTGACTCACATAGGCAAATACCTCATCCAACTGCTCAGGATCAAAGCCAAACTTGCTGTCCAGGTGTCCAGTACGGATATATTCATGGGTGTGGCACTCAATGCCGGGGGTGAGACGTAGCAGGATGCGGATCGGCTGAGCAGCCGCAGTTTCCGAGGTTTCCGAGGTTTCCGAGTCAGCGGCGATCGCCACCAGATTCTGGAGTTCGTGCCAGTTATCCACCACAATCGTGCAGCCCGCGCTGACTGCAAGTGCCAGCTCCTCCACAGACTTATTATTGCCATGCAGGTAAATGGTATCTGCGGGCACCCCTGCCTGGAGAGCAGTATAGAGTTCGCCACCAGACACCACATCCAGCCCCAGCCCTTCACTCGCCACCACCGCACACACCGCCAGACAGTTCCAGGCTTTGGAGGCGTAGATTACCAGCGACTCGCCCGGATAGTATTTGCTAAAAGCGTCTCGATACTGTCGGCAGGCAGTGCGGAGGGTTTCCTCGTCCAATATATAGAGAGGAGAACCGAATTGTTCGACCAGCGTAGCGACATCACAGCCGCCAATTTCCAAATGGTCATGCTCGTTGTTCCGAGCCGTCAGCGGCAGCAGATATTGGTTGGGCGAAGGGGTCGCTGTATCGAAGTTGGGTAAATACTGGCGACCAGAGTTGTCCAGGGCGGGCACAGGAGTCGAAACCATCAGGCGGAACTGTCCTTGTAATTTACAGAAGTGCAGAAAGTGCAGATACAGACGTGCAGTTACAGAAGCACAGGTTGTCGGCGGATCGCCAGGAGAAGCCGGGGGGTTGGGCTAAAGCGGGCAATCTTTAATCTTTAAAGCAGGAAATCTTTATTTAGAAATCCCCGTTTATGGAATCCCCTTTATTTAAGTAGGGTTATTTCAGCGAGGAGGCGTTGAACACTCGGCTGAGCTGGTAACTGATACTTGTAATAGTTGAGCCTAGTACATAGTTGAGCCTTGCTAAGGCTGCTTGAACGTGGGTGTGAAATCAAATGCCAGTTTTTCTAGTTTACAATTGGGCACTGCTCTTCCTGTGGAATGAGGAGATAGATTTTCTGCATAAGCGACATGCATGGATTCGATACATCTGTCACAACTAAAGCCCCACCAAATTGCGGCAGCAGTGATGCTCGATCAGCAGTGCCTAGGGGGAATGTGGGCTGCCGACGGCTACCGCCGAGAACTTGACAGCCCAAACAGCATACTGCTGGCACTGTCTCAGGTTGAGCCGTCGCAGGAAGCAGATAGAGAGCCATGCTTACCTTTAGAATCCGAGGTCAGATTAATCGGTCTTGCCTGTTTGTGGATGATTCTCGAAGAGGCGCATGTCACGATCTTGGCCGTACAACCCCAAATGCGGGGGCGGGGGTTGGGGCAACTGCTGCTGACGGCACTCATGCAGGCAGCCTGGCAGCGAGAAATGTCTTGGGCGACGCTGGAGGTGAGGGCGTCTAATCAACAGGCGATCGCCCTCTACCGCAAGTTTGGCTTTGCAGAGGTGGGGTTGCGCCCGCGCTACTATCAAAACCCCACAGAAGATGCGCTCATTCTCTGGCGCAAAGGCTTGCAGAATCAAGAGTTTGGCGAAACGCTGCGGATGTGGTGGAAATGGGTGGGCGATCGCCACTCCCAGCAGAATTGGCAGCTAACGCTGGATCAAAATATGGCTGACTTTCGGCCCCTACCTCTTGACACAGGGATCTTTTCTTAGCAAGATCCCCTTCGGAGTGGCAAAAATGCCTATTGCTTTTTGGGTTGCGATCGCTCGGGATCAGGCTCACCCTTCGGACTGGCTGTCTGCGTCTGGCAGCCGGGTGGATTCACCTACCCTATGCTAGAATCAGCAGTACCGGCACGCAGCAGGTGATAGAGACTGCCATGTTTGAACGCTTCACAGAGAAAGCCATTAAGGTGATCATGCTTGCCCAGGAAGAAGCTCGTCGCCTGGGTCACAACTTTGTAGGAACTGAACAGATCCTCCTAGGTCTGATTGGAGAAGGGACCGGCGTCGCCGCCAAAGTGTTGAAGTCGATGGGCGTCAACCTGAAGGACGCTCGGATTGAAGTTGAGAAGATCATCGGTCGCGGGTCGGGCTTTGTGGCGGTTGAGATTCCCTTCACCCCACGGGCCAAGCGAGTTTTAGAGCTATCCCTCGAAGAGGCCCGCCAGCTCGGACATAACTACATTGGAACTGAACACCTCCTTTTGGGACTGATTCGCGAAGGCGAAGGTGTGGCCGCCCGGGTTCTAGAAAACCTGGGCGTTGATCTCTCTAAGGTTCGCACTCAGGTCATTCGGATGCTGGGCGAAACGGCGGAGGTCACGCCTGGCGGCAGCCAGGGACGCACCAAGACCCCCACGCTCGACGAGTTCGGCTCCAACCTGACCCAGATGGCTGGGGAAGGCAAGCTTGATCCAGTGGTGGGTCGTCAGAAGGAGATCGAGCGGGTCATCCAGATCCTGGGCCGCCGCACTAAGAACAACCCAGTGCTGATTGGGGAACCGGGGGTGGGCAAAACGGCGATCGCCGAAGGGTTAGCCCAGCGCATCTCCAGCGGTGACGTTCCTGACATCCTGGAAGAAAAACGAGTGGTGACGCTCGATATTGGTTTACTGGTGGCTGGCACCAAGTATCGGGGTGAGTTTGAGGAACGCCTCAAGAAAATCATGGACGAGATCCGCCAGGCTGGAAACGTCATCCTGGTGATCGATGAAGTCCACACTCTGATCGGCGCAGGTGCCGCTGAGGGGGCGATCGACGCTGCCAATATCCTGAAGCCTGCCCTGGCTCGGGGCGAACTTCAGTGCATTGGTGCAACGACGCTGGATGAGTATCGCAAGCACATCGAGCGCGATGCCGCATTGGAACGCCGCTTCCAGCCAGTGATGGTGGGTGAACCGTCGGTCATTGATACGATCGAGATTTTGCGCGGGCTGCGCGATCGCTATGAACAGCACCACAAGCTGAAAATCTCAGACGCCGCGCTCGAAGCCGCCGCGAAACTGTCTGATCGCTATATTTCTGACCGCTTCCTGCCCGATAAGGCCATCGACCTGATCGACGAAGCAGGTTCTCGCGTCCGTCTGTTCCACTCGCAAATGCCTCCGGCCGCGAAGGAACTAGATAAGGAGCTGCGCCAGGTTCAGAAAGAAAAAGACGACGCGGTTCGCAATCAGGACTTTGAACGGGCGGGCGAGTTGCGCGATCGCGAAATGGAACTGCGAGCCGAAATCCGCGCCATTGTTCAGTCTAAGCAGAGCGAAGCGACAGGTGGCGAAGATTCTCCGGTCGTTACCGAAGAAGATATTGCCCAAATCGTAGCTGCATGGACGGGTGTTCCGGTAAACAAGCTGACGGAAAGCGAATCCGAAAAGCTGCTCCACATGGAAGATACGCTGCATAATCGCCTCATCGGTCAAGATGAAGCGGTGAAAGCGGTGTCTCGTGCCATCCGCCGCGCTCGCGTTGGTCTAAAGAACCCCAATCGCCCGATCGCCAGCTTTATCTTCTCTGGCCCCACTGGGGTTGGTAAGACTGAGCTAACCAAGGCGCTGGCAGCGTACTTCTTCGGTTCCGAAGACGCGATGATTCGCCTCGACATGTCGGAATACATGGAGCGGCACACCGTTTCTAAGTTGATCGGTTCGCCGCCAGGCTATGTCGGCTACAACGAAGGCGGACAGCTCACGGAAGCGGTGCGTCGTCGCCCATATACCGTGGTGCTGTTCGACGAAATCGAAAAAGCCCACCCTGATGTGTTCAACATGCTGCTGCAAATCCTGGAAGATGGTCGCTTGACCGATGCCAAGGGTCGCACGGTGGACTTTAAGAACACCTTGCTGATCATGACTTCTAACATCGGTTCGAAGGTGATCGAAAAGGGCGGCGGTGGTCTGGGCTTCGACCTGTCTTCGGAAGACCTGGCCGAGTCTCAATACAACCGCATCCGCTCCCTGGTGAACGAAGAGTTGAAGCAATACTTCCGCCCAGAGTTCCTCAACCGTCTGGACGAAATCATCGTCTTCCGTCAACTGACGAAGGATGAGGTCAAGCGGATTGGCGATATCTTGTTGCGCGAGGTGTCGGGTCGCCTGTTAGAGCAGGGGATTACGCTAGAGGTCACCGAGAAGTTCAAAGACCGCTTGGTGGAAGAAGGCTATAACCCCAGCTACGGCGCTCGTCCGCTGCGTCGTGCCATTATGCGTCTCCTGGAAGACTCTTTGGCCGAAGAAATTCTCTCCGGTCGAGTCAAGGATGGCGATGTGGCGGTCGTTGACGTGGGTGAAGACGGACAGGTGAAGGTGGTTTCTGGTGAAAAGCGGGAACTGCTACCCCAGTCTGCGGAATAAGGTTTAAGAACCTCTCATTTCCTTAGATGAAATAGCCGCGCTGTCTCCATTGATAGCACGGCTGTTTTTTGTAGCTATTTTCTGCTCAAGTTGAAGGTCTCAAGTTGAAGGTCAGCGAACTAAAGGGCCGCGTCGGGGAATGTCCACAACTGGCGGGTTGGTGACGAGGTCACCGGGAGACGTAGTGCCTGCCCCGGTTTGGGAATCTGGCGCTGGCTGCTCAGATGGTTCAGGCATCTCTAAATCGGGCCGTTCAGGGTATGAGGGCACGGGTTCTCGAATGATCACCTGCCCGCCTGGGGGCCCTTGTGCGCCTCTAGGGCCGGGCGGCCCGACGGCACCGGGCGGGCCAGGCGGGCCAGGTTCTCCGGGGATACCCTGTGGGCCGGGTGGGCCAGTTACCACGGGAATTGCCCGTACATCTTGCCGGAGCTGATCCAGTTCCCGGTTCAGGGTTTCGATTTGCTGGGTTGAGCGGGTGCAAAATGTTTCTGGGTTCGTTTCAGGTAGCACTAGGGCGATCGCCACTGACGCAGCCCGGTTGATGCCTTCCGCCAGACCGTAGAAAATTAGACCGAGGATGGCGAGGTTGGCGATCGCCACGCCCCAGTTCCCGGTCTTGAAGTTGAACTGAATATAGCGGATGTAATCTCCACCGACCTGAATCAGATTTTTGCCCGCGTAGGCAACCTGAGCCGCAGCGGGGTCATGCTGCGGCGGCTTGGTCAGCATGGCTGAGTTCTCCTAAGCTAGGTTTGATCGGAATTGGCCTGGCGCTGTGTAAGTTTGCCGAATTGACATCGCATGAGGCTCTCTAAAGCGTGAGGCTTACTCAGGCGAGGCAGTTGGACTGGTGACAGGTGGAGCTGTCGTCTGGCCAGAGTTGCCCCCTTGGATATTGCCGAGGTTTAGCGCCCAGGCCAGCCCGCCCAATGCCACGAGTCCGATGATGAAAAAGACAAAGTTGTAATTGGTGGTGGTCGTCGTGGTCACGTTGCCGCCAGCCTGGTTGACGTTGCCGCCGCCGTTGGCAATCATGGAGCCACGTTCGGGAGCCGATTTATGAGGAGAAGGATTTGTCATCGGGATAGGTTGAACTCAGCAGTAATGATCGAACTGGGTAAATTTAGAAAAGACTTGCTTCAACAGGTTCGGGCGATCGCCCGATTGCTATAGGTCTATTTTGAAAAGCCGCAATGGGCGATCGCATTCCCCGCAGGGCTACTTTGAGTTCACGCTCGGTTCAGGAATTTCTCAGCCCAGTTTCAGCTTGGTCTGATTAGATCAATGCGCTGGGCTATTGGACTCGTTAGAATAACTCACAGTTCATTGACTGCTGCCGGCTTGCCTGTTTCTCGCAAGCAGTTGGCGGCTGGTTTGTCTGAGTTTTTTGCCTCATTTTGCAAGAGTTTCCCATGAGTCATTACTATCAGCCTGAGCATCTCCCTAATTTTGGTCAAGTGGCAGAGGGCAACCCTGAGCTAGCCAAGAAATTTTTTGATTACTATGGGGCGGTGTTTGCCGACGGCGCGCTGTCGGCTCGCGAAAAAGCGCTAATCGCGCTGGCCGTTGCCCACACCGTGCAGTGTCCTTACTGCATTGATGCCTACAGCAAAGAAAGTCTTCAGCAAGGAGCCGATTTGGAACAGATGACAGAGGCGCTTCATGTGGCGACCGCAATTCGGGGTGGTGCATCCCTCGTGCATGGGATGCAGATGCTCGACCACGTCAAGCAACTGGCAATGTGAGGCAACATCTGCGAGGCAACATCTGCAATGTTTGAAGACACTGAACGAATGGATACCGCAACACCTGAAATCACCGCTACACAAATTACGCAAGTCCTGGATCTGGAGAGCAAAAGCGCTGGGCCCAAGCCAACAACTTCGCTACTCAAACGGCGATCGCCCTTAACAGACCCGCAGCAGCAGCTTCAAACGCTTAACGCCGTGCCACTTAAGGGCGATCGCGGCGACTTTGACAAGCGGCTACAGCAGCATGGCTGGCCAACGTTGCAGCCCGCTAAGCTAGAAATTTTTCAGATTAACATTGGCAAGCTTTGCAACATGACTTGCCGCCACTGCCATGTAGACGCTGGACCCGACCGCAGCGAAGTCATGTCCCGCAAAACCGTGGATGCCTGTCTACAGGCGCTGGATCACACCACCGCCCACACGGTAGACATCACAGGCGGCGCACCCGAACTCAATCCCCACTTCCGCTATCTCGTCGATGAGTGCGTCAAGCGAGGCAAGCATGTGATCGACCGCTGCAACCTGACGGTGCTGCTAATTCCCAGCCTCAGAGACTTGCCCGAATGGCTGGCGGAGCGCGGAGTCGAAGTCGTTTGCTCCCTCCCACACTATCGGAAATCCAGCACTGACAGCCAGCGCGGCGACGGCACGTTTGAAAAGTCAATTGAGGCGCTGCGTCGGCTCAACGCGACGGGCTATGGCCAGGGCGACCCAAACCGCCGTCTAACACTCATGTCTAATCCCGTCGGCGCATTCCTCGCGGGCAGCCAAGTCAAGATGGAGCAGGAATGGAAAGCCGGGCTGCTGAAAAATCATGGCATCACATTTGACCGCCTGATTGCGCTTAACAATATGCCCATTTCACGCTATCTGGAATGGCTGGAGCAGTCGGGCAATCTGGAGCGCTATATGGAAGTGCTGGTGAACTCGTTCAATCCAGACACGATCGCCGGTCTGATGTGCCGCAATACGCTATCGGTTTCATGGGATGGGCGTTTGTTCGACTGCGACTTTAACCAAATGCTGGAACTAGCAGCGCAGTTGCCCAATGGTCAGCCTGCTACGATTCATGACTTCCATCCTGACCTGCTGGCTCAGCGGGAGATCGTGACAGCACGGCACTGCTTTGGCTGCACGGCCGGAGCAGGCAGCTCTTGCGGCGGCTCAATTGAATAAGCAGAGGCTTTCTAACACCTGACTCTTAGAACCTGATCCCTGCACTACCACCATCGAAAAAACTCAGGACGATCAAAGCGCAAGCGCCCAAATCCGAGAAACTGCCCGTGGGCGCTGCCATTTTCTGGCGCTGGCGGAAAGGCGACGACTCTAAATAGATAGGTGCCGTCGAGTTGAGGATTTCGCCGGGGGCGCAGTGCCACGGTTGCGGTGGTTCCAGGCGGCACGGGCGGGTCAAAAGTGATGGCGATCGCCTGTGTATCTCTATCGTATGCCACCGTCCCCAGCGGCAGCGATCGCCGAGAATCGCCCTGGCTTTGGCGCGTCCCCACAAAAGCATAGGTTGCGTCAACTCGGTAATCAACTCGACGGGCAAGAGTGCTGCTGTCGCGCTGCTCAATGGTCACTCGCTCCAGGGGTTCTCCGGCATTCGACGGCAGAGACACGGTGAAATAATAGGTAGCATTGGGGGCAAAGGTAGTCGTGCGGGTGGTTGCATAGTCGATCAAGCTGGGCGGCTGTTCAAAATACACGGTGCCGTCCGCCAGTTGCACAGCCGTGGCAGGCGATCGCCCAGTCAGCACTACCCCTGCAACTCCTGATAAGGTCAAAAGCGCTGCCGCCCAATCGGAAAATTTTGTCTTCATCTGCTGAGGTCTCCCGCATAAGTTGGAGTTGAGCCAGAAGGTACAAACTAGACTTGTGACTGGCAATCCAAAGTCACCACTCTGAAATCCAGAATTGGATACCCCTTCATCTTAAGCAGCGCGATCGCCACACTTCAACCACACCAAAAGCACTCAGCCCCAAAAAAAACCGCCACCTCCACAGAGATGGCGGCAACGGTTAGCTCAAAAACCAGCGTGACTCCAGGAAGCAAACGCAGGACTCAACGGGTCAAACCTTAGTTGAGCGTCACTTTGACAACCTTACTCTTTTCCGCTTCCACCTTCGGCAGCGTCAGATGCAAGATGCCGTCCTTATATTCGGCTGCAACCTTGTCGTTTTGGATGCGCGTCGGCAGCGGAATCACGCGGCTAAAGCTGCCATAGCGAAACTCAGAACGCTTGATGCCATTTTCTTCAGTGTGGACTTCCGACTTGCGATCGCCCTTAATCGCCACCGCATCAGCCGTTACCTGAATATCTACATCCTTGGCATCCACGCCCGGAATTTCGGCTTTTAATACCAGGGCGTCCGGCGTTTCTTGCAGTTCAATCGCGGGCACTGAACGAACACCCGGTTTGCGATCGCCATCCATATTGAAAACGTCCAGCAGTTCGTTCATGTCTCTTTGCAAGGTTTCTAATTCACGGAAAGGAACCCAATGAACTAATGCCATAATGCTCATCTCCTTGAAATATTGAGTAGTCGTTGCAGTGAGTGTTGCGTTGTTTTCAGACCCTGGGCTACTTCGACCTATGGGGCTTACTGACATTTCTACTGTATCGAATTGATTTTTTAAGCTGGTTCGGTTTTCAGGATGCTCCAGGATCGTCTTTCCTCACCTACCAGGCAGATATTGAGCGCAGCTATTAAGAGGCGGGATTTACAGAGGCGATCGCCCGAAAATCTGCATAATTACTAATGCCGATTCTGGTTGACTCATCCGTTAAGCCGCTTTTGAGGAACCTCTTTCGGTAGGTTCTCGCCCTCAAACTCAGTAATTTCCTTTAAATCATTGAATGCTTTGCCAAACCCTCAGTTAATCCAATTTAAGCTGGTGAATTTACCTTTGAAAGGTCAAAGAAACCGGACAAAATAAAACAGATGCTTCGTTAAAAATCACTTCACATATAGCCCGTTCTTCATGGTTAAACGTGCATTCTAAATACAAGGGTGCGAAGGATTGGTTTCGCATAGCCTGTGCAGCAATACAGGCTGCCAAAAACACTAGTGCTCAAGGGCATTCTTTAACCTATGAAACTGCAAGCATTCAAAACTCTTCTCTGCACCGCTGCTACGCTGGGCGTTCTGGCATTGACCGGTTCCCAAGCCCAAGCATTTCAGGTTGGTGGCTGGAACTACGCAATCGACTCGTTCAACGACGGAACAGAGTGGGATGCTACCAACAAGCGTTTGGTCGTCGGGCAAAACAGCGACTTTGAGTTCTTTGGCATGGCCTTCCGTGTTTTAGAAGATCGTGTGGTCTTTGCGATCAACTCGAATCTGTCCCTGAATGGTTACGATCTGGATGGTGCCCGAAATAAGAAGATCAGCTACGGCGATTTGGTATTGAACTTCACCAACACTGCCAGCTTCGACGCGGCTCAGAGCAGCCTGTTTGCCATCCGGTTTGACAGCACCAACGACACCAACGTAAAGGTCGTGACCGAAACTCGCACGATTGACAGCAGGGGCAGGGCAAAAGTCACCAAAACCACTCGAACCAGCCCGCTGGGGCTGTATGGCGGCGTCACGACCAACAGCCTCACCAACGTCAACTCTGGCTATAGCAGCCACCAGCAGCATACGACCGAAGTTGCGAAAGTCGGTGGTTCTGCTTCTCTGGGCGATTTGGATGCAAACAACTCCTACTTTGCTTACAACACGGCCGCTCAAACCAACATGAAGTCGGGCAGCTATCTGGGCGGCATCAACATGTTAGGAGCTGCTGATTTCAGGGCACTGGGGTTGAACTTCGGCAACTTTAGCGCCACAGGTAATTACACGTTTGGTTTCAGCGTCGATCGCAGCCTGTTGCCAGTCGGCAACTTCATGGCGAGCCTGTTTGCAGAGTGCGGCAATGACGGCATTGTGATGGCAGGTTCTACAGCAGTGCCCGAACCCACCACAATGGCTGGAACGGCGATCGCCGCTGGTCTAATGTATACTCGTCGCCGTCGCAAGAAGCAAGAAGCTTCAGCGTAGGTTAATACTCCCTGGGCGTTGCTGAATCGGTCTATGAAATAGTTTCTGAAAGCCTTGAGACTCTGTCCTCAATCCGACGAAATCATAGCGTCATTCAGCAACGCCCTCCCTGTTGATCAATCGCACAAAAGAGAGCCAGAGCAACATTCTGGCTCTCTTTTCGCGATGCCATGCTAAAAGCGATGTCATTCTAGAAGTAGGAGCAAAACAAACTACTGAAAGTTTACAATACGCCCAAAGCTGTCGGGCGCTAGGCTGGCCCCACCCACTAAAACACCGTCAATCTCTGGCTGCGCCATGATGGTATCAATGTTGTCAGGTTTTACAGAACCACCATATTGAATCGGTACATTGGGATTGTCGATTTGTTTGCGAATCAGGCCAATCACACGATTTGCTTCGTCAGGCTCACAGGTATCCCCCGTGCCAATCGCCCAAATCGGCTCATAGGCTATCACCAGGTTAGACTGATCAACCTCAATCAGGTCATTCTCAAGCTGGTTAAAGATAAATGGCTCTGTCTGCCCAGTAGTGCGCTGCTGCTTGCTTTCGCCCACACAGAGAATCGGTGTCAGCCCAAATTCTTGAGCCGCCTTGAGGCGCAGGTTTACTGTGTCGTCCGTTTCGCCAAAGTACTGGCGGCGTTCGCTATGTCCCACGACTACATAGCGCACGCCAATTTCCGCCAGCATCGGGCCAGAGATCTCCCCAGTATAGGCTCCTTCCGATGCCCAGTGGATATTTTGCGCACCCAGCCGAATTCGGCTTCCATGCAGGTTTTTAGACAGCAGCCAAAGATCGGTATAAGGAACACAGAGAACGACTTCTCGATCCTCCGGTGTCTCCGTCAGATGCTTCAAAAACCCTTGCAGAAACTCCTGAGCCTCTGACTGGGTTTTATACATTTTCCAGTTGCCAGCAATAACCTTTTTGCGCACAGGTGTCTTCTTTGAAAACAGCACATTTATCCGAGCATCCTCCAGTCTAAAACGGAATGGCGTCTCTGACGTACAATACGGGCAGATCACTCAGGTAAAACAAGCGTACTGCATGGCCCGCACGCCCGTCCTCAAATTTGATCGGGGCACGCTGATTTTGCACCCGCCGCCTCGGGGCAAGTCTTGGGTAGACTTTGCAACTTGGGATGACCGGGTAGAGCGGTTTCGGGTGCCCGCGATTCAGTATCGTCCGCTGGTGGAGCGTCTGCGGGCAGAAGGAACCGCGTTTGCAGACGAGGCCAAGGCGTTTGAGCCAATTACGCTGAATACAGCCTTTGAGCGGCAGCCCTATCCACACCAGCAGGAAGCCCTGGCAGCGTGGCAAGCGGCAGGGCGACAGGGCGTCGTGGTGCTGCCGACTGCGGCGGGCAAGACCTATCTGGCGCAGATGGCGATGCAGACAACGCCGCGCAGCACCCTGATCACCGTGCCGACACTGGATTTGATGCACCAGTGGTATGCCCACCTACTGGCGGCGTTTCCCGATGCGGAGGTGGGGCTGTTGGGGGGCGGATCGCGCGATCGCACTTCGATCCTGATCGCCACCTACGACAGTGCCGCTATTCACGCCGAGTCTTTGGGCAACCGCTACGGGCTGCTGATCTGCGATGAGTGTCACCATCTGCCCAGCGATTTTAACCGGGTAATTGCTGAATACGCGATCGCCCCGTATCGTCTGGGGCTAACTGCCACGCCAGACCGCAGCGACGGTCGCCATGCGGATTTGGACATCCTGCTGGGCCCAGTGGTCTATCGCCGCACCGCAGAGGAGCTTTCGGGTCATGCGCTGGCGCACCACGAGATTGTGCAGGTGAAGGTAAAACTGTCGCAGCAGGAGCGCGATCGCTATACAAGCTTGATCGAAACCCGTAATGCGTTTCTCGAACGGCATAAGGTATTTCTGGGTAGCCTGTCAGGGTGGCAGCAGTTTGTGCGGCTCAGCGCCCAGTCGCAAGCAGGACGGCGCGCCATGCTAGCCCACCGGGAAGCCAGGGCGATCGCCCTCGGTACTGAAGGAAAACTGCGCGTCCTCACCGACTTGCTGTCACAGCATTATCCCGATCGCACGATTGTCTTTACTAACGACAACGCCACGGTTTACCGCATTTCCAAAGAGTTCTTGATTCCAGCGTTAACTCATCAAACCCCAGTCAAAGAACGTCACGATATTCTACAAAAGTTCCGTGAAGGCACCTATCAAACCCTGGCAGTTTCTCATGTGCTAAATGAGGGCGTGGATGTGCCGGATGCCCGCATTGCCATCATTCTGTCGGGCACTGGTTCAAGCCGAGAATATATCCAGCGGTTGGGGCGAGTGCTGCGACGAGGCGACGGGGACAAGCAGGCGATTCTCTATGAAGTGGTAGCGGAGGAAACGACCGAAGAAGGGGTGTCGCGTCGCCGTCGGGTCAAGACGGAACGAGGGCGATCGCCCCAGTTGGAACTCTTGCCCACGGTATCCCCCTACGAAAAGTTTCTTCAGCCCACCCGCAAAGCGGCTGAACCGTCAGGTTCTTATCATACAGATGATGATGACGAGTGGTAATGATTTGGGAGCAGCGGGCAGGAGGAAGAGGCAGGATAGACGAAATCCTGCACAGCATCACCGCGCAGGATTTTGTAGCGTTTTGCTTTTTGCTGGAAGAAGCAGTATTTCTGGAGGGCTACTCGGTTGCTAGAGCCTCACGGGGACTACTGTAATCCATCCGCTCCAGAGCATCGCTTGAGGTCTGCCTCAGGGGATTGGTGTAAACGTTCAGTTTTTGGAGTAGCACCAGCCAGAAAAACAGCGGATCTTCGATTAAATAGCGCCGCCACAGCCGCTTTGGCTCTGAGGTGAGGCGATAGAGCCACTCCAGTCCGGCTTCGCTGACCCACTTGGGCGATCGCTTGACGTTACCAGCTTCAAAATCGATCGTTGCCCCGATTGCCAAAAAGATTTTGATGTTGGGCAATTGGTCTTTATATTTATGGATGAACAGCTCCTGTTTGGGTGCGCCTACGCCCACGGCGAGCACTGTCGCGCCTGACTCACGAATCAGGCTGAGAATGCGATCGCACTCCTGCTCGTCTTTCTCAAACCCAAACGTAGGAGAGTGGGTTGCCACCACAATATCGCGTCCCACTTTCTGATTGATCTGCTGCTGGGCGGCGGCAGCAACCCCTTCTTTTGCCCCTAGCAAAAAGATGCGAATATCGGGATTGTCTCGGTGATATTCGTAAAACGCAGGAAACAGATCTGACCCAGAAATTTTTTCTTGGATGGGTGCTCCCAAGAATCGGGAGACATACATCAAGATCTTGCTATCACAAACCCGATAGTCCGCAGCGCTATAGACCTTAAAGAAGGATGGGTCTTTTTGGAGTTTTACCAGGTGATCCACATTGGGAGTGTAAACCACTCCGCTGGTGAGCTTTTCGAGCAACTCCTGTGTTGACAGGTTATCAATTTGCACGTTCAGAATTTTAACGCTGTCCATCCAGCAAGCTCCATTCCTGAGGTTCTCTGTTCGACAGTCAACAGAAAACTAGACTAAGAAAACCAGACCAGTAGGTTTATCGCAAGATCAATGACTGTCTACACTTGGTGTAACATCTGCCAAACCTGGACAAACAGCGGGAGATTACGTACGAGTTTCTGCTCGTAAAAGGGGCTGAATCAGTGCATTTTCTCCTTAAACTGTGTAAGTTTTGTGTGGCTTTAATGAGGAAGACACTCTGATGAAGACAATTATTGGCTGCGCTGGATTAGAGCTGCTTTGGAAGTAGCCATGGGTAGACGATTGGTGGCTTTTGGTTGCAGGGTGGAAAAGGTAGTGCTGAGCTTAGACATGATCGAATGCCGCAAGTTGTACCGACACAAATTGACCGTATTTTTCACCAATGCCTTCAAATTGCTTGTGCAAACTGGTGCTTTAAACATGCAATTTAGATGCAATAGACAGGATTTTCTGGGGTAATTTGCGTCAAATGTTGTGTCTGTTAGGAAGCGATCGCGGCTGGGCACACTAGCATCGTGCGCTGAATCCTCTCTAGCCGTTTATATGAAAGCGTTCCCATCTTTGGAATTCAGACATGTAAAAGAATTCCGGTTTTGGCTAGTGGCGATCGCTGCTGGGCTAGCCGCAATTCACCTGACCCTGGTTTGGCGAGCCGACAATGTCGATTTGCTGGGCAGCAGCATTCTCTTTTTTGCAGCGCTGGCGTCGCTGTTGGGCGATCGCCAGCACACCCTACGGTTTGACAGCAGCATAGCTGCCAGCCTTGTCGGGGCGCTGCTCACGGCGTTTGTCCTGCTGCGCAGCCTGGCCCTCCCTGGTGAAGCCTTTATGCTCTTAGCCCCTCTAACCGCTGGGTTAGGGTTAGCACTGATGGCGTCCGGCTTCAAAGGACTGAAGCAGTACTGGCAAGAACTATTATTGCTTCTGTTTTTGGGTGCACCCAAGGTCTTCCTTCCACCCTTGTTTGACCCCACACTCTGGACTGCCAAATTTTCGACGGTACTGCTTTGGTATGGCGGGTTTGAGGTAGTGCGAGACGGCGTGAATATCCATCTCACGACTGGATCGGTCGAGGTCTATCCCGGCTGCTCTGGCATTGAGGGCATAACTTACCTGCTGTCGCTGGCGGGGCTGTTTGTGGTGATGTTTCCGCTGAGCTGGCTGCGCCGCATCCTGGCTGTCATGTTATCAGCGCTGATTGCGTTTGGAGTAAATGGGGTGCGCGTGTCTCTGATGGCATATTTGGTCGCGTCTTCTCGTCCCGAGGCTTTTGAATACTGGCATGAGGGTACGGGGTCGCTGATCTTTTCAATGATTGCTGTGCTGGTTTTTGGTGGAGCGTGCTGGTTGCTATTGCGCTGGCAAGAGGCCTCAGAGCACTGGGCAGAATTGGCTGATGACATGGATGACCCGGCAGAAGGCGGAATGCTGCCAGATGACCCGATTGAATGGCAAGAGCCATAGTTCTTTTTGCAACTGCAAGGTTCATGACTGCAAATCTGACTGCGAAATCCTTTCGGCTGCCACTACTGGCGCTGACCTTTGGCGGTGTGCTGGTTGTGCTGGGACGCCTGCTGCTATTTCCCGAAGCAGTGGGGCGGGCAGCCGTCTCGTTCACTTTCCCAGAAACGGTGCCACTACCTGGCTGGCAATCTCAGTATTCAACAGTTCTACCGATTCCTGAAAAGGCCCAGGCAGAAATGAGGTCAGGGCGAAGCTATCGCTATATGCAGGGCGATCGCCCACTAGACGTAGAAATTCGCTATCTCGTCAACACCGACCCCAGCGTTCGCAATTTACTGCTGAAATATGGCAAGCCGACACTCACCGCTCCCTTCCCATCTACTATTCAGCAGGATGAGGCTGGCGGCTTTTACAGCATCTACTCAGACGAAACCCACGCCTATCTCACCAGTTGCATCAACCCACGGGGATCTAGCACCGTCACCGAAGCCCAGTTTATGCAGAACCGCTATGCTCTTGATTTGCGACCGGAGCGCGCACTGCCTGTGTTGCTGGGTCGGGAGACTTTGCGCGATGGCCGCTGCCTGTGGACAGTTCTGTCTACTCCGCTCCAATCGGCTTCCCCTGAACAAATCTATCCACAGCTCAAAGCCGTCTGGGCCGACTGGCATCAGTGGTGGCAGCCCCAGTTTCCTGATCCTTAAAGCCGCCTTTAAGGTCTAGCCCGCTCATTCAGCCGGATGCTAAATAGGCGTCGCTGAGAGGCTCGCTACGGCGATCGCCCAGGCTGATGAAAAACATCGTTAATACATGCTTTATCGGAGAATATCCCATGACCCAATCTCAGCCCGAATCTCCTACCCCTTCGCCCATGAGTAAGCCCTTTTCACCCGTGCTGATGCGGTGGGCTGGGTATGGATTACTAGTTCTGACTGCGCTCGATCTGTTCACGATTCTGTTCCCACCCCGGTTCACCAATCCGGTTTGGGAATTTGAAACGATGGGTGCCATTGTAGAGCGTGTACCTGTTCCTCTCCTGGCGGCTGCACTAATCTTTTTTGGTGAAATGCAGTTTCGTGGAAAGTGGGAACGACCCGTTCTCAAGTTCCTCTCTTGGGTTTCACTTTTGTTTGGTATCTTTCTGCTGTTGCTTGTTCCTCTAGGCGTGACCAATACGCTGCGTCTAAATGATCAAAGCGCAACCCTAATTAGCAATCAGTTCACTCAGCAGCTAGAACAAGTTGCCGCCTTTGAG
>RFIF01000293.1 GCA_003695655.1 Cyanobacteria bacterium J069 | reverse complement strand
CTCTCCCTCTCCCCCTCCCATCATCCCCTCATCCCTCCCACACTCCAATACTCCCTTACCCCATCACTCCCCCACCCCATCACTCTCCCACTCCGCCAAACTCACCGCCGCCTCTGCCAGAGCGGTTAACTGCTCAAACTGAAACTGCACAGTGAGGCCTTTGAGGGCCTGGGCCAGGGGAGTATGCGCGCTGGGGATCTGGCGGATGAGCTGGAGCGTTTGGCGATCGCTACCCTGCGCCACCGCCTGATGAAATTGGGTGAGCCATTCTGGCGGCATAATATGCAGCGCTGCCGGATGCAGCAGGTCTGAGGCGCGTGATTTTGCCTGAGTAGAGCGAGGCAGTCGAGGTTGCAATTCCGCGTGGTAGGCATACCGCACATCCAGATAGGCGCTGATTTTTTGCAACAATTGCTCCCGCTGAAAGGGTTTGCGCACAAAGTCATCGCAACCAGCAGCCACCATCGCCTGTTGCTGCTCCTCCAGCGCACTCGCTGTCAGCGCAATGATGATCGTCTGCTGCCCCCGGGGGGTAGACTTGATCCGCTGCGTCGCCTCATAGCCATCCATGATCGGCATTTGCATATCCATCCAGATCAGGTGCGGCTCCCAGATTTCCCAGATATCCAGCGCGACCTGGCCATTTTCGGCTTCCATCACCTCAAAGCCCAGCCCGCTCAGCAGCTTCACCAGCAGCAGGCGATGGGTGGTGCTATCTTCGACCACCAGCAGCCGCCAGGCCGGCTGACCTGGCGCTAGTCCAACCACCCGGCGGCAGGGCACGGACTCAGCATCGCCAGGCAGGGTATTTACCCGGCGGGCATCAATTTCAAAGCTAAACCCGCTGCCCACGTCCGGCTGGTTGGCTACCCGGATTTCACCACCCATAAGCTGCACAAACGTTTGGCTGTCGGCAAGTTCTAGCGCCAGTTGGTTGGTGGCTGGCGGGCGCGGTTCGGTCGGCTTGGTGGGTTTTAACAGTTTGTCTAGTTTGTCTAGCTCGCCTGGCTTGAGGCTGCTATGGGGTGTTGTGATGGCGAAGCGCAGACGAGAAAACGTATCATTCTTGGCGGGCTGCGCGGTAATATGCAGCATCACTTGGCCGCCCTGAGTTAATTGCATGGCGCAACTTAGCAGGCTGATCAAGACCTGGCGGAGCTTTTGTTCATCCGTTCTGATGTAATGGGGCAAGTTGGGGGCGCGTTCCACAGTTACAGACACCTGTTTTACTGAGGCGCGGCGTTGCAACATCTCGTCTAGTTCATTCAGCAGTCCATCCAGCAGGCAATGTAGATCGAAGCTGGATGTATTGAGACGGGTCTGGCTGGCTTCGGGTTCGGACGCTTCTAGCACGCTGCTGGTTAGCTCTAGCAAGCATTCACCACTGCGGCTGATGAGGCTGAGGTATTCTTGATCCGTGCTATCCCGGTTGGAATTGTGATGCATTAACTGCGTAAAGCCTAAAATGGCGTTGAGATGGGTGCGCAGTTTGTGACTCATATTGGCCAGAAACTCAGCTTTGATGCGATCGCCCTCGGCGGCAGTCTGTCTGAGTTGTTCTAGCTCTGCGGCTTGCTGCTGTGTTTGTCGCCATAGCTCAGCCTGCTGGACGGCGACTCCAAGCTGAGCTGCAATTTGAGTCACCATTTTGATGTCACTGGTTTCCCAGGCGCGGCTGCGGGCATTTTGATAGCTGGCTAGCAGCCCCCACAGTTGGGTGCCGCAAAAAATCGGCGCGCTAATGTAGGCGCGGGCCTGAAGCTGCTCCAGCTTTTCGAGATAGCAGGGCGAAAAGTGGGCCTCATAGATGTCGTTGACGCAGAGATAGGGCGTGCCTTTGCGGTAGGGGCCACCCTGGGTTTCTTGCAGATAGGTGTCGATGTCGGGCAGTCCCGTTTTTGCCGAGGGGCGGACTCGGCAAGCAGCGGGGGCGATCGCCCGGTTGGTCATCCCAAAGCCGTCGATTTGCTGGGTCAAGATGCTGCGCCAGCCAGATCCCACAGATTCGGCAACAAATTCGCCACTCCAGTCTGCATGGAAGCGGTAAACTAACACGCGATCGCACTCAAGGGACTGCCGCAGATCTTGGGCCGCCGACCGAAGCAGAGCGGGCAAATCGAGCATCTGGCGCATAGAGTCGAGGATATGGGCGATCGCCTTTTCCCGCTCTGCCGTTTGCCGCAGCAGGTGCTCTTGCTGTTTGCGCTCGGTGATATCAGCAATCGACCCGACCAGGATGGGTCGGCCGGTGACATCGGCAAGGCTGACTTTTTGGGTTGAGATCAGACGGCTGCGTCCGTCGAGGCTGGTAATGCGCTCTTCGTTGGCATGGACCGTGCCAGTCATCATCACCAGATCGTCATATTTCCAAAGCACGTCGGCCTCTTCTGCGGGCAGAAAGTCATAGTCTGACCGGCCCAGCAGTTCCTCGCGCGATCGCCCAATCAGGTCACAAAAAGCGTCGTTGAGATAAATCCAGCGGTGGTTTTGGTCTTTGACAAAAATGGGATTGGGAATGCTGTTGAGCAGGCGATCGAGAAACTGCCGATTTTCCTCCAGGTCGGCTTGAAGCTGCTTTTGAGCAGTGATGTCGCTAATTGTGCAGACAATGCCACCCGTCCCCCTCTGACGACTCCTGCTATCCGTGCCATCCCTGCCACCCGACCAGCTTGCCTGGGCCTTGTCGAGCATCGGGCTGGGGTCGGCATGAACCAGCAGCCAGCGAATCGCGCCCTCTGCCTGGGGCACACCCAACACGACATTGTGAACTGCCTGTCCACGGGCGATCGCCTGCTGCACGGGCAAATCTGCCAGCGCCACAGGTCGCAGATCTTCCGCGAGTAGTCCCCAGCCCAGCCCAAACAGGGGTTCTGGCTCTGGTGGGTGGTCGAGCGGCAGCCATCGGGCCGCCGTCGGGTTGTAGAACAGGATTTTACCTTGAGAGTCGAGCAGCAGCACGCCTGCCTGGATCTGATGGATGAGTGGGTGCATCCGGCTGTGCAGAGGCGTCTCGCTGGTTTGCGCCGTCTGAGGATCTGGCCGCTGCGGATGTCGGCGCTGACGAGAGCGTCCGTTGAGGTGCGTCAGTAAGAGCACCAGCCCTGTGCTGGCAGCGCAGGCGATCGCCAGTCCAACGGAGCTGAATGCTGGCGATGTGGGCAAAACCGTTGCATCCGTCGATATCAGCCGGGTCGTCGCCACGCCTGTGTAATGCGTTCCGCCAATCGTCAGCGCCAAGAGCAGGGCACTCTGCTGCATGGTTCGTGCTTGCGTCCGGATGACTTGCGTCTGGGTGAATTCAAGTTCAACCGTTTGAGGTTGGGCCCGGGCGATCAGGCGCAGCGCCGCGAACGAACCCGCAACGGCGATCGCCCCCGCCAGCAGCGCCCCCAGGCGGGCATGGTGAACTTGGGCGGGCAACTGCATCCCCATCATGCCGATGGCGTGTGTGGAGACGATCGCCCCGCCCATCAGCACACTGCTCAGCAGCAGCCGATGTTGAATGCGGCACCCACGCAGCAATCCCAGGGCAGCAGCAGAGCCAGCGACGCCAGACAGCAGCGATACGCCTGTAGTCAACCCGTCGTAATAGACGGGCTGCGGCAGCGGCAGAGCCAGCATCCCCAGAAAATGCACCAGCCAGATGCCCAAACCCAGAGCGATCGCCCCGGCAATGAGCCGCAACCTGCTTTGTAACCTGCTTTGTTTAGTTGCCCGAAGAATTGGCCAGCTAAGGGCGAGGGCGGTATGGGAGGCGATCGCCGCTATGCCTACCGAAAGCACCATCAAGACAACGCCGTAGTTGCCAACCATATCTGCACCTGAAGGAAGATGTTCCAGCCATCCGTGTTCCAGCCATCCGTGTTATGCAACCTGACATGAGCAATCTGCCACTCGAACGAGCGATCGCCCTCTCCGCCTGATTGCTTGTCCGCCTTGCAGGAACGGCATTACTGAGTTTGAGTCTGCCTGTTGGGGGCATGTTTTACATGTTTTAGATGTTCTAGAAAAGGGCGTGGAGCCTCTTTTTTCCCCAAAGAAAACCGTCCTCAGGTAGCAATACTGCGGAAATTTGAATGAATTGATACAACTTTCGTTTCGCTTTTCTTAGTTATGGCAGATCTTTAGGGCAAACCCCAACTCGAGCGATCGCGTCTCGCCATCCTGTTTTGCCGACAAAATTGTGGAGATAGACGGAGCCACGGTGATTTCAAGGACTTTCCCAACTTCTCATGACTCGTTTTCATGACTTGGGGCGAGAGATAAATTGCAAAATTGGCCAAGTTCCGTAAACTGTTCTGTAAATTTCGTGCGGTTACGAATTCGTGCGGTTACGAAGCTTCTACGCCCTTAACCCCCTTGGAGGATGAAATGAGCTTGAAATTTTGGGCACTATCGGCTGTTTCCGCAGTGGCGACCACAGTCCTGATATCAACATCCGCAGCCGCTTCGCCCTGCATCTTTGGCAAAGCCAAGCCGCTGACCACGCTGACCGACAGCCCTACTGCGCCCGCCGATGTGATCAGCCAGTCGCCCAACGCCAACCAGATGGGTCTGGTGGGGGGCGGGATTGCCGCGATCGCTGCTTTGGCTGGGGGTGCTTTTGCCCTCCGCGCCTATCGCGCTCGCCAGATTCAGCCCAGCGCTCAGCCTGAGTTTGCCGCAGCCGAAGAAGCGCTTGCTGAAGCAAAACCCTTTGCCATCGTTGTGCCGGCGATCGCCCTAGAGCGTCCCATGCCAGAAGCCCTCGATGCAGACCCCGTTTTGAGCGATCGCCTCTAAGCTCGGCTGCTTAATCCAGCTAATCGACAACATTGGTCAACCGCCTGACCCAGCTATATGGCTGGGTCGTTTTTTGGGGATTTTAGTCTAAAGAACCCGGCTTTAGAGCTTGATTTCTAGCCCTTGATTCTTCTTGATTTCTAACGATTCCTCTTGATTTCTAAAACTTGATTTCTCAAATTGAGTACGGTGGCGCGAAAAAAGTTCTCTTTCAGTTCTCTTTCAGTTCTCATAGTCTGCACAGTTGGCAGCCGCCTCCGACAGTGCTCGGTCTGGATGCACCGTGCATTTCAAGTGATAGTCTCCCGTAAAAAACCGGCATTCGGGACAGGGAACCTGGTGCATTTGTCGCGCCTGAGCCAGCCCTTCGCGCCCTGCCGCAATTAAATTCCAGGCGACCATCCCCACCATGCCCCACGCCGCCACAAAACAGACAGGCACCAGCACTAACTGCACCAGCCATAAGAGTCCCTGAATTCCTTCGCGTAAACCTGTGTAGAGCAGTTCAGACACGATGGCGACTCATTGCTAAAGACATTCCTTAGCTTAGAACATGTCTGAAACCTGGCCCCAACAGCGCTACATATTGCAACAACCAAACATATTGCCACACCTAACGGTATAGGTTTCCGGGGCTACACAATAGGTGCGAATGAGCAGAATTGGGGCGATCGCCAAACAAGATATATGGCTCAGTCATCAGGAACAACCGGCTGTTTTAGCGGTTTGGGAACGCTGTTTTTCGTCATATTTGTAGTCCCCTCTCTCATTTCGGGACTGTTTGCTGTATTTCGTGGAGACGCCTCGCTCGGTCTAAAAAATTGTTCTTTCAATTTTCTGAGCGGTGCGGCCAAGTGCGATCCAGAAATCACCGCAAAATATCAATTTCTAAATATTACAAACCTCCAAACAAAGCAACAGAAAGTTACAGCCGCAGTCCAAAAATTTCACACGCAAATTGGCGAGGGGCAGTGCCAAGCGATCTATGAACAGGCCAGCGACCTGTTTAGACGCGATAACCAACACTCGGATTTTTTGACCTATTGCGATGGCGCACGGCAAAACTTTGGCACAGCCGCATCCTTTGAAATCACCGCTTGGGAATGGCTGCCGTTTGACAGCCACGCAGATGAGTATGTCCGCGTCTACCTCACCGCCCGGTCTCAACACGCCGCCCGCCAAGAGGTGCTGCTCTGGCAAATCAAAAATAACGAAGCACAATTAGTCAGCCAACTCTACGCGCTGATTCCCATACAAATCGGTGGACGCTAGCGTTTACAAAACCCCAAAACTTGCCTCAACTGCGTCAGCCCTGGGCCAATTGGCGCGTCGGTTGATAGATTAAAAATCTCTGCGGATCGATTGGGCGCAACTCGTCGAGCCGCAGCCTCCTGATGCAGGAGATCTCAATCAACGGCGCGCCGAGGAATAACCGGGTGGATATTTATAAGCAGGGCCTGCGTCCGTTGCTATTTGCGGGGCTAAAGGCTGACCCCGAATGGCTGCATCTGCGGCTGATCGAAACCCTCAGCGGCATCGCCACAGCCGACGCCACCCGCAATCCCCCGCTGACGCCCTGGCTGCGGCAGCAGTGCCGACGGGCATTTTGCAGCGACCATCCATCGCTCAGCCAAACCCTATGGGGGCTAACGTTTCCGAATCCCGTGGGGCTGGCGGCCGGCTTCGACAAAGACGGGCGCGTGGCCCATCTGTGGCAGGATTTTGGCTTTGGCTTTGCCGAGCTGGGCACCGTCACGCTGCACGCCCAGCCCGGAAACCCACGCCCCCGGCTGTTTCGCCTGCCCCAAGACCAGGCAGCGCTAAACCGCATGGGGTTTAACAATCAGGGCGCGGCGGCGATGGCAGAACGGCTGGGAGAACGAGGAGATGAGGGCGGAGGGATGAAGGACGGATGGGGCTGGGGCGATCGCCCTGTCAATCCGTCCTTATCCATGACCCATCACCCAAACTCATCTCTC
Source organism: Cyanobacteria bacterium J069 (assembly GCA_003695655.1). Classification (GTDB taxonomy): domain Bacteria; phylum Cyanobacteriota; class Cyanobacteriia; order Elainellales; family Elainellaceae; genus Thermoleptolyngbya. The sequence goes on along the minus strand of RFIF01000293.1, from coordinate 3,828 downwards.
CGCCTTCATCCCTGCTGCTTCCCCATCGGCATCAATCTCGGCAAGTCTAAAATCACCCCGCTAGAGTTGGCGGCTGAGGACTACGTCGGCAGTTTCCGGCTGCTGAAGGGCTGCGGCGACTACTTTGTGGTGAATGTGTCATCGCCCAACACGCCCGGTCTGCGATCGCTCCAGGATGCCGACCAGCTCGACCGGATTTTGGGCGCATTGCAGCAGGAAAACAGAGAACAACGGCCGCTGCTGGTAAAGATTGCACCGGATTTAGAAGATGGGGCGATCGCCGATATTCTCATCCTCTGCCAAACCCACCGCCTGGCGGGCATCATCGCCACCAACACCACCATCCGCCGCGATCGCCTCCACACCCAGCGCCTCGCCGCCACCGGCAATCCCATTTCGCAAGAAGCAGGCGGCATCAGCGGCACACCCGTCCGCCAGCGCTCTACCGAAGTCATCCGACTGATCCACCAAAAAACGAACGGCACACTGCCCATCATCGGCGTCGGCGGCATCTTCACCGCTGAGGACGCCTGGGAAAAAATCACCGCCGGAGCCAGCCTGGTACAGATCTATACGGGCTGGTTTTACGAAGGGCCTGCCATGGTGCGCCGCATTCTCGACGGGCTGGCGCAAAAGCTGGAAACCCAAGGACTGAGCCACCTTAGTCAGGCAATTGGGCTAAAGGGGAATTAGGGATTGGGGGTTAGGGCATGGACTTTCTCAAAGTCCCCCGTTTTAAGGGAGATTTAGGGAAATCTTGCTTAAATTCCCCCGTTTTAAGGGAGATTTAGGGAAATCTTGCTTAAATTCCCCCTTTTTAAGGGAGATTTAGGGGGATCTTGCACGTTTTGCTACAAACAGTAGGACTTTTCAAACATCCTCCTAGAGTTTGCGGGTGATGTTCATCCTGAAAAAGTCCATCATGGAAGAGACAGACTCTTGTGCCGTCGATCCGGCTGTATGCTGTTTAGGGGCTATATTCCCAAAACGCTGATCCAGGCGCGAGTTTAATTGCTGTCGGAACTCTCAAAAATCCAACATCCCAACCCCCAGCACTCCAACACCCCAGCACTCCAACACCCCAGCACTCCAACACCATGCGCGTCGAATTCCGAGAATGCGATTTTTTCAATTTATGGGTCTGGCTAGAATTTAGCCTGCCGCCCTCGTCGATGGAGCAGCAGTACATTGATGAAATCTTCAACTCCTGGTTCTTTTTGGGCAAGCTGGGCGGATTTAATGCCGAAAACTTGCAGGTGCAGGAAACCGGACTCGATATTAGCTATCTGGACTACAACAACGACCAGGCTGATGAGAGCCTGATGTCGCTAATGCACAATATGGGCGAGGTGGAGTATGAAGGCAACTGGGCCCGTTGCTGGATCGACCTGGGCACCAGCGATGCCCTCGCGCTGGATGTGCTAATTAACAGTCTGCGGCAGTTCAGTAAGGAGTATGTGGCGATCGAACGGCTGATTGTGGGCGGCGAAAACTCCGACTGGAAAATTCCAGTTCGCAGCGGACCGGGCTTTGTGGACGAGAGCCAAAATAATTAGAGGAATTGCAGGTATCCGATGCTGAGAGCTAGGACAAAGAGCTTGCAGCATCGAGTCTTCCAAGCTTTGCTAATTTCAATTCCAAGCTTTGCTAATTTCAACTTGTCTTAAATTGGCTAATTTTGTCTTAAATTGGCTAATTTCAACCCGTCCTCGTTAATGCGTTTATAGCAATATTGTTCTGTGATAAAGATAAATATTGCTATAAATATTGCTCCGTGACAGAGTCGATTCTGTAAAAGTATCGATGAAAGTTGCAGTAACCGCGTCCCAGGGGCTAACTCCCCAGCCTGCTAGAGCTGCTTATAAAACTCTTCTAACACATCCATTAGCTGGAGTTGGGATTGCACCGGCAGCAGCTCCAGCAGGGGCAGTTCATGCTTGCCGCCACCCAGCTTGATAGGAATATTGCGGAGGATGCCGAGCACCTGATCCTCGCTGGGCACGCCATCTGCCAGCAGCGGATAAAGCTGCTCTGCCAGGGGCGTGTTCAAATGAGCATCGCCCAGATAAAGATGCCATTTGGCCACGTCAATGTAGACGTTTTTGCCGATCTCTGCGGCCAGAGACTCAATGGCTTCGGAGGAGTTGGAGTATGTCATAGGATTGGAAGCCTTAAATGCCAGCTTTTTATAACCGCGAGATGGGATTCAAAACCGTCTGCCATCCAAGCGGGGTGTTAGGAAGATTTAGCGTTGGGTTTGGCAGTGGGCGACGGGCCAGAGTAATCGGCGATCGCAAAAATGTAGACCCCATGGGCCACAAGTGCCGCCAGCCACACACTGCTAAACCACACCGTCCAGGGCCAGGCTTGATCTTGCACCAGCCGAAAAAACCATACACCCGAGTTGCCTGCGAGAAAAGCAGCAACATGGGTCGCAAAGGTCATCCGGTCGTCTAGCTTGCGGAAGGCGGGGTCGTTGCGATCGGGTTCACGGGGCCAGCGAGGAGGCATACAGCGGTAGAGATAGGGTTCAGCTTTAATTGTAAGGCTAGGGCGCGTCATCACAGGTTAGACAGGCTAGACCTGTGTTGGGCTTCCCGCGCCTTCAGCCGTTGCAGCATACGCTCCCGACTTGCCGCCTGTCTTGCTGAGCAGGTGAATGTTTTGGATGCACATCGATTTTTCTAGCGCTTTGGCCATGTCATAAAGCGTCAGCGCCGCGATGGATACAGCCGTTAACGCCTCCATTTCGACCCCCGTTTCCGCCGTGATGCGGACTTCGGCGCGGATGTTGTAGCCGGGTAGGTCAGGGTTGGCGGTGATCTGGACTTCGACCTTTTGTAGGGGTAGCGGGTGGCAGAGCGGAATCAGGTTGGCGGTCTGCTTGGCCGCCATAATGCCCGCCAGCCGCGCCGTGCCCAGCACGTCGCCCTTGGGCAGGTTGCCCGCCTCGATCGCCGCCAGGGTAGCGGGCTGCATCTGGATTTGGCCAAAGGCGATCGCCCGCCGCACGGTTGCCACCTTCTCAGACACATCCACCATATTTGCCTGCCCCGCTGCATCGAGATGCGTAAGACGCGGCAAAGACTGTCCCAATTTTTCAGTTCCCAATTTTTCCGATCCAGATTTTTCCGATCCAGATTTTTCAGTTCCCAATTTTTCCGATCCAGATTTTTCAGCAGAATTTTGTTCCATATAATTGACCGATCGCAGTCGTGTGATAGGATAGAATTTCTGACAGGGGCCTGTAGCTCAGTGGACTAGAGCACGTGGCTACGGACCACGGTGTCGGGGGTTCGAATCCCTCCTGGCCCGTCATCGAAATGGGGTGAGCTTTACGCTTGCCCCATTTTTATTGGCGTTATTTTGGCATTATTCTGACGTATCTGCGTCTTCGGGTTGCAGGCTATCGACCTGTTCTTCGATGGTTTTGATAATCTGGCTGAGGGCAGGCAACACTTCTAGCTTGGCCGACATCATGCCCGACTCGAGCCGGGCGCGATCGCGGATTTCGCTCAGCTTGGTTTGGAGCTGTCGGGCGATGCGCAGCGCATCGCGTTCCAGGGTGGAAATTTGCTGCTGCTGATAAAACTTTAGCGCCGCTCCCCGCAGAATTTGCAGCGTCGCCTCTTCGCCATGCTCCGTGGGGATGAAGCGGAACCGCAGCAGCAGGCGCGTCCGGTCATACAGCCGCTCAATTTCGACCTGGCGGGGCTGCTCTACAGGCACCAGCGGCAAATTAGCCAGATGCTTCAGTTCGGCAATCACCCCTCGAAAATGGCGCAAATTGAGGCGATCGATCACCGATTGCAACACCCCATTCTGGCT
>RFIF01000292.1 GCA_003695655.1 Cyanobacteria bacterium J069 | reverse complement strand
CTCTCCCTCTCTCCCTCTCTCCCTCTCTCCCTCTCTCCCTCTCTCTCTCTCCAACACTCCAACGCCCCAATTCCCTGCGCCACCGCTGGCAAATTACGCAATACTGAAAGGGAATCTTTGGAACTTAGCGAAAAGTAGGACACGATGGATCTGCGAGGGATTGGTACGTCACTGCTAGATTGGTCGGGCGATCTGCTGGTGGTTGGTCTATTTGAAGACGGCATCAACCTCAGCGGCGACTTGGCAGCACTGGATGAAAAGCTTACGGGTACGCTGCAAGAGCTGATTGCCGAGGCGGAGTTTAAGGGCAAGCCGGAAAGCAGCACAGCGACCCGCGTCGGGTCAAACAGTCCCGTCCGCAAGATTGGCGTCGTCGGGTTGGGCAAGCCGGAAAACCTGACGCTAGACGGATTGCGGCGGGCGGCGGCGGCCGTGGCTCGCCTGGCTAAGCGTGAAAAGAGCAAAACGCTAGGGCTGAGTTTGCCGCTTTGGAACCAGGATGCGACTGCTAGCGCCCAGGCGATCGCCGAAGGCATTGAACTGACGCTGCACCAAGATAATCGCTTCAAGTCGGGCGAAGACGACAAGAAAGCGCCCCTGCTAGAACGGGTAGACCTGCTGGGGTTGGAGGGTCAGGCGGCGGCGCTGACGCGTGCCCGTCAGATTTCGCTGGGCGTGATTTTGGCACGGGAGTTGGTGAGTGCGCCGGCCAACATTGTGACGCCGATTACGATGGCGGAAACAGCCGAGGCGATCGCCCGTGAGTATGGTCTGGAAATCGAAATCCTAGAGCAAGCCGAGTGCGAGAAGCTGGGCATGGGGGCGTTTTTGGGCGTTGCGCAAGCGTCTGACCTGCCGCCCAAGTTTATCCACCTGACCTACAAGCCCGCTGGCACACCCCGCAAAAAAGTGGCGATCGTTGGCAAAGGGCTGACCTTTGACAGCGGCGGACTGAATATCAAAGGGGCGGGCAGCGGCATCGAAATGATGAAGACCGACATGGGCGGCGCGGCGGCCACTTTTGGCGCGGCCAAGGCGATCGCCCAAATTCAGCCGGATGTAGAAGTCCACTTCGTTAGCGCGGTCACTGAGAACATGATTAGCGGCCACGCCATGCATCCTGGCGACATCCTTACCGCGTCGAATGGCAAGACGATTGAAATCAACAACACCGATGCCGAAGGGCGGCTGACCCTGGCTGATGCGCTGGTGTTTGCTGAAAAGCTGGGCGTCGAGGCGATCGTAGACTTGGCGACGCTGACGGGCGCGTGTGTGGTGGCGCTGGGTGAAGACATGGCCGGGCTGTGGAGTCCGAATGACGAGTTGGCGGCGCAACTGCTGGCGGCGGGCGAGACGGCGGGCGAAAAGTTCTGGAAAATGCCGCTGGAGGAAAAATACTTTGACGGGCTGAAGTCTGTGGTGGCTGATATGAAAAACACTGGCCCACGGGCGGGTGGCGCGATTACGGCGGCGCTATTCCTCAAGCAGTTTATCCAAGAGACGCCCTGGGCGCATCTGGATGTGGCGGGGCCCGTGTGGAACGATAAAGACAGCGGCTATAACAACGCGGGCGGCACGGGCTTTGCCGTGCGGACGCTGGTGAACTGGGTGCTGAGCTAATCTCACGCCTGCCCTTTTGCTGAGCTATCTTGCCGAGCCACCATGCTGGAACTCCACTGCCACACGACCTATTCTGACGGCACGCTGACGCCAGCAGCACTGGTGCAGGCGGCGGTGGAAAGCGGTGTGCGGGCGCTGGCCATCACCGACCATGACACGCTGGCGGGCTGGGATGAGGCGATCGCCGCTGCCCGTCCGCACAACATCGAAATCATCCCCGGCGTGGAGCTGAGTACGGTTTGGGGCGATCGCTCTTTGCACCTGCTCGGCTTTTACCCCAACCCTGCCCAGCTCACACCCCTGTTGCAAGACCACATCGCAGGTCGCCAGCGCCGTGCCCAGCAGATGCGCGACAAGTTAGCCGCTTTGGGCTACGCCGTCACCCTGCCAGAATTGGGCGAGGGCATGGCTGCGGGTCGCCTGCATCTGGCTAGTGCGCTGGTGAAAGCGGGCTATGTGCAAACGGCGCAGGAAGCCTTTGAGCGATTTCTGGGCGACGACGGCCCCGCCTACGTGCAATACGACAAGTTTTTGGCAACCGACGGCGTGCGGCGGCTGCGCGAGTGTGGTGCGGTGCCTGTTTGGGCACATCCATTCCTGTTTCGCGGCGGCCCCATCGAAGCCACCCTAACCCAGCTAATCCATGCTGGGCTAATGGGCGTTGAGGTCTATCACCCTTCCCACACGCCAAACCAAGTCCAGCAGTTGGAAGCTTGGTGCGATCGCCATGCCTTGCTCAAAACCGGCGGCAGCGATTATCACGGCCCTGGCGAGTCTTTAGAACAGCCCCATCGCCTTAATCGCCTGCATCTGCCGCTCCACCTCCTAACCCCGCTCCAGCAGGCGGCTCGATGTCTGGCTGGGGGGACTCGCCAGCAGGGTTCATAGCGTGTCAATAGGCAAATAGTCACTTCTAAACCTTGTGTGACAAGCCTTCTATATCCCCCGAGGTAGATTCGCTGGGTATGATTAGCCTGTTATCACTAGAGGTAGGTCAGGTTTACAAAGCGTAATGATTGTCATGTTGGCGATCGCCCGCTGCGAGAGCCTGTATCCATCCAGTATTCATCTACGAGTTGCATGGCTCAGAACATCGGCAGCTCAGAACATTAGCTCAGAACATTAGCTCAGAACCTTGGCAAAGGGCTATGCATTCGCCTGCGGTCGTTCCCGTGAACCGCACGGGCTTCCCCGACGCATAGCGCGTGCGTTTTTACAGCCTTTTGCAACCTATGGCAGCAAGTGCCTGGGTGTCTGTGGGGGATTTCTGTCTGGAACCTGCGCCACGCCTTGGGGCCTGGATGGCAGCACCCGCGCTTTCAGCATTTGCGATCCTGGCTTAACAAACGCTCTATCCCGTCCTCAACCCTTCCCGTCCTCAACCCTTGAAGTTTATGCTGCCCTCTTTGTTCCCGGTCTGGAATCGTCCGTTGGTTCAGGGCGGCCATCCGCCCCAGTCTCAAGTTAGGCGCAAGGCAGCGTTTCTCGCAGTTTCTCTGGTGGGGCTGATGGCGATCGCCAGTTGTCGCATTCCGTCTGAGACGGCGCAGGCCCAACAAGCCCAGCCGGGTCAGGCGGGCGGGCCCGGCGGCGGGCGGCCGAGTGGTGGACAGGGTGGGCCCGGTGGATCAGGGCAAGGAGCGCCCCCAGCGGTGGAAACAGCGATCGCCGAAACTAGCTCTTTGGATGAATCCCCCACCTACACCGGCACGACTCAGCCCGTACGCCAGGCATCGCTGCGATCGCAGGTGGAGGGGCGGCTGCTGGACTTGAATGTGGATGTGGGCGACTCGGTGCGGCAGGGCGAAGTGTTAGGTCGGCTGGATAGTAGCCTCCTGTCGGCAGCCGTAAATCAGGATCGAGCAGAACTGGCGGCGCTGGAGTCGCAGGTGGCCCAGGCAGAGGCAGAGGTGAGCGACGCCCGTGCCCAGGCGGCTCAGGCAGAAGTGGAGCTTCAGCAAGCTCGGCTGGATAGCGATCGCCTCCAGCGGCTGGCCGCAGAAGGCGCGATTTCTCAGCAGCAGGCCGACCAGGCGCGGACGGCTGCGCTTTCCTCGGAGCAGGTGTTTCTCTCGGCTCAGGAGCGTATCCGCACGCGCCAGCAGGCGGTGGTGGCGGCCCGCAGGCGCGTCCAGGCTCAGCAGGCGGCCGTAGAGGAAGCCCGCGAACGGCAGACCTACAGCGTCCTCGCAGCCCCGCTCGATGGCGTCGTGCTAGAGCGACTGACAGAATCGGGCAATCTGGTGCAACCCGGCAACGAGATTTTGAAAGTAGGTGATTTTAGCGCGGTCAAAGTCGCCGTGCAGGTGTCGGAGCTAGACCTGGCCCAACTCCGCACTGGCCAGCCTACCCGGGTGCAGCTCGATGCTTACCCTGGTGAAACCTTTGCCGGGCGCGTTAGCCGCATTTCTCCAGCGGCCGACCCCAGCTCTCGTCTGGTGCCCGTTGAGGTGGTCATGCCCAATTCTGGCAGCCGTCGCCTGGGTAGCGGACTGCTGGCGCGGGTGCAATTCCAAAGTCAGCAGGCAGGACGCATTGTGGTGCCTGAAGCGGCGCTGGAGGCGGGTGGTGAGGGCAATGACTCGGTGGTGTTTGTGGTCGAGGGCACGGGGGCCGAGGCTAAAGCGGTGGCGCGGCCGGTGCAGGTGGGCGATCGCGCCAATGGTCGAGTCGAAATTCTCTCCGGACTCCAACCTGGCGAGGCCTACGTCCTCCGCAGCAGTCGCCCTCTTCAAGAGGGTGAGTCGGTTCGTCTCAGCATCCTGTCCGAAAGTTAGAAGCGAATGAAGTGATGGAGTGATGGAGTGATGGAGCAAGCCACCCCGTCACCCCATCACCCCATCACCCCAACCCCTAATCCCTCCTCACCCATGACCTCCCTTAGCACCGTCTCCATCCGCCGCCACATTGGTACGATCATGCTCACCCTGACGGCGATCGTCCTGGGTGTATTTTTTCTGGTGCGGCTCCCCGTTGACCTGCTCCCGTCGATCACGTATCCGCGCATCGGCGTGCGGGTCAATGCACCGGGAGTTGCGCCTGAGGTGGCGGTGGATGAAATTACCCGACCCCTGGAGCAGGCTTTTTCTGCGACCGATGGCGTGCAGCAAATCTACTCCCAGACGCGGGAGGGACAGGTCAGCGTTGATCTCTACTTCCGCCCTGGCAGCAATATCGACCGCGCCCTGAATGATGCAACCGCCTCGTTCAACCGCGCCCGCAGCAACTTGCCCAACACGATTCAAGAGCCGCGCGTGTTCAAGTTTGATCCGTCGCAGCTTCCGGTCTATGAATTTGCGCTGACTTCAAATTTGCTGGAGTCGGTCGATTTGCGCGTGTTTGCCGATGAAGAACTGGCGCGGGAACTGTCGGTAGTGCCCGGTGTGGCCAGCGTGGATGTGTCGGGCGGCGTGCGCGAAGAGGTGCAGGTAAATGTGGACATCAACCGCTTGCAGGCGTTAGGTGTGGGCTTGACCGACCTGCTCAACACCCTAGACGGGCGCAATCAGGATGTCTCTGGTGGACGACTGACAGGTGAGGAAGAGGTTTTAATCCGCACGGTCGGACGGTTTCAGTCGGCAGACGAACTGCGGAATCTGTCGCTAGAGGTGGGCACATCCACTGCCGAGGGTCTGCCGGAGACGCGGCGGGTGTATCTGCGAGATGTCGCAGAGGTGGTCGATGGCACTGAGGAGCAGCGGATCTTTGTGACGCTAAATGGCGATCCAGCCGTAAAGGTCAGCATTCAGAAACAGCCGGATGCCAACACGGTATCGGTGGTGGAAAGCGTCAAGCAGCGGATTGCCGAGCTAGAGCAAGCGGGGCTGTTTCCTGAAGGGATGTCTGTGCGCACTACGCTGGATGAGTCGCGGTTTATTCGTAGCTCGATCGCCAATGTGGCCACTTCAGGACTGATCGGGGCGCTGCTGGCGGCGATCGCCGTGCTGTTGTTCCTCGGTTCGCTGCGCCAAACGCTGATTATTGTCTTCGCCATTCCCCTGGCGACGCTGATTGCCATTTTGCTCATGGGCACCTTTGGGCTAACGCTGAACGTGTTTAGTCTGGGCGGACTGGCGCTGGGCGTGGGCATTGTGGTAGACAACTCCATCGTGATGCTGGAAAGCATTGTGCAGGGTGTAGACGAGGCAAAGCGCCGCCGCGCCCTGAGCAGCATTGAACAGGCAGAGCACAGTGCTGATGATGCAGGCTATCAGAACTATTCCGATAGCGCGTCTGTCAGCGAGCATGGCTATCAACATGGAAATGGGCATGTTAACGGGAACGGGCATGTTAACGGGAACGGACATGTT